>CAUTST010000114.1:0-2589 GCA_963540995.1 uncultured Streptococcus sp. | reverse complement strand
GTCGTTGGCGCTTCTGTTGTTGTTGAAGTCGTCGTTGGCGCTTCTGTTGTTGTTGTAGTCGTCGTTGGTGCTTCAGTCGTTGTTGTTGTAGTCGTAGTCGTAGTTGTTGTTTGTTCTTTTGGATTAACGATTGTCTTATTCACTGAATGATCACTATCACTAAAATCTTCAGCATTTACAACTGTGTCTGCAACAGTAATTGTATAACCGTCAGGAGCTTGTAATTCAGTTAAGATATATTTATCTTTCAAAAGAGCGTTAACTGTAATATTACCATCGGCATCTGTAACATATTCACCAATCACTTGATTGTTTGCTTGACGAACAATTTTGAATTTTGCTCCAGCAAGAGGTTGATTAGCATCATCTACTTTATGAATGTTAATAGTAAAGACATAACCGACACCAGAACCACCTGCAATTTGAACTGCAGCTGCATTCAAATCTTCTTTGATAACAATTCCTTTACCTTTTAATGTAGCTTCATTTTTTAAAACTTCTCCATCGACAGGTGAATAATTTAACTGAACATCGTAAGAAATACGGTACTGATCCGTTTCAGCTAAATCTCCAAGACTAACGGAGAATGATTGTCCATCAGCGCTAACAGTAACTGGATGTTCATTGGTTACATCAGAAGTGTTATTAAATTGCCATTCGCCATCGACAAAAGACATTTCTCCTTTTATCACACGAAAGCTATCTTTTACATAGGACGCATTCGTGAATTGTAACTTGTCCTCAATAGTCACTTCTTTGATATTTTGTTTCTTTTGATTAATTGAGATTCCATAGGTAATTATTCTAGGATTATCTGAATGAACATAGCTAGTTTTCCTTATTTCATTAGGATTACCATCACCGACTCCTTTAAAGGTCACTTTACCAGCAACTTTTGTTACCCCGTTGACTGTCACTACAACAGGAATTTCACCTTGTTGTGGATGTTTCTTAAAGTCAATACGTGCATAGAAGAAGAACGAACCATTTGTATCAGAATGTTTTTCTACATAATCTGTATAAGTTAAGGTTAATTTTTTATTTTCAGCATCTACGGTAGCAGTAGCAATAATTGCATTTGTGTTAATATCGCGAATCTCAAAGCTATCGGATGTGATAATTAATGCATCAGGTACGGTAACTACAGTTTGGTCACCTGCTTTAACATTTTTACCTGATAAATCATATGTTGCATTAATACGGAAGGTAGCCCATTGTCCTAATTCCCAATCGAGATTTCCACCTTCGTTATTTGTTATATTAACAATCGTAATGGTATCCGCAAATTTACCAGTTACGCTCACTGCAGGTGTTGTTTCTTCAGCAGATGCATGTTGAGAAGCTAATGTAAAAAGTGCTGTTAATAATAATAGTAAGAACGAAAAAATTCCCAATTTTTTCCCATTTTTGTTCATCGTGCTTTCCTCATTTCTTATTAAATTGATGGTAAAAATTACCTCTCGTGTTCATTTTATCACATTTTATTCCTAAAGAATACCTTAAAGGTGAATTTCTTTGATATTTTTTCATCTTTTTTTCAAAGAGTTTGTCCGTAATATTTCCGAAACGTTCTATTTTAAAGCTTTTATCGCACTTATAACTTTAGAGTTAATTTAGAATATAGAATTATTTCTCATGAATTTACTTCGGATGAAACCTCCAAACCTTGACAAGAACACCGATATTCCCTATCATTAAACTATACTTAAGAATGAGGTATTTTTATGAATAATGAATCGCAAACGATATCAATCGAAAGCGTTCTACACCAAGCGACTTCACCATGGCTTAGTTATATACTTGCCCCACTTGGTTATTGCTTTATTGGATTGATTCTTGCTTTAAGACAACAGCAATTTAACCTTTTGCATTTTGTCATACTATTTTTATTTTTTGTAGCTATTTACTTACAAGAAAATTCATTTCGAAAATTAGCACTTCATCCAGAATTGAAGAAATGGCCTGTAATTGCAATTACGGATATTGTTCTACTGGCTTTGCTATTTTATTTTTATCAAACAGTAGCAATTAGAGTTGTTCTTCTCTTATTTGCAATTGTGCTCTTTAATCATACAAACTTATTTGTTATTGGACCAAATGAAGTTACATATATTTATCATTTGCTATTGAATGGCATTGTAAAATACTACATTGCAAACTTTGTGACTTTATATGTTCTAAGCGGTACCGTAACAACTATTGTAAGTATTCAACTATTCCAATACGTTTTCTTCGGACTTTATGTTTTACATATTAAAACAAAACTAACGGAAAAACGTGAAGGAAAACGCCACTTTGGAGCTATTGCTGCTATTTTTAATATTTTCGTAAGTTTATCATGGCTTATCGGAACGATTATTTACTACTTATGGTATTTGAATAACATTAATATTTTGGGAATCATCTTATTCTCATTATCCTTATTAATTCCGATTCTTTACCAAATCCACTTTAGAAAGCAGTACACGATTAATCGATTATTCACATACCTTCATTGGTACTTAGTCGTTATGTCTGTTTTATACGGATTCTTCTTAACAATTTAAAACAAACAAAAAATGCCAAAAGTAAAGACAAATTCCGGCGCAA
>CAUTST010000113.1:0-2731 GCA_963540995.1 uncultured Streptococcus sp. | reverse complement strand
ACCCCCTCTAAAGTAGTTTACTTTTTTTAGTGTCTACTTTAGAGGGAGCATATCAGTATACGGTATAACGATATTTTTTCATTTACACGGACAAGTTGTTAAATGGTCGTTTACCATACCAATCGATTGCATAAAGGAGTAGACAATCGTTGGACCCACAAATTTAAACCCTTCTTTGAGAAGCGCCTTACGGAACCTCTCAGCAAGTGGCGTAAAGGCTGGGACTTCTGCCATTGTAGTGTATTCATTGATGACTGGTTTATGGTCAACAAAGCTCCAACAGAAAGCGTCAAAGCTACCAAACTTTTCTTGAATGGCTAGAATGGCTTTTGCATTTGCGATAGCGGCACGAATCTTTAGTTGATTGCGAATAATACCTTCGTTTTGAAGAAGAGATTGAATTTTAGTTTCGTCATAGCTTGCAACGGTTTGAATATCGAACTGGTCAAAAGCTTCTCTAAAATTCTCGCGTTTATTCAGAATCGTGGACCAGCTCAGTCCTGCTTGCATGGTTTCTAGTGTCAGACGTTCAAAGAGTGCTTGGTCATCGTGGCAAGGCACACCCCATTCGTGGTCATGGTAATCCATCATCTTTTGTGAGTGATAGGCCCAGGAACATTTCTCAGGAGTGAGGGGCCAACCAAGTTCAGAAAGGAGATTGCCGGTTTTAAAGTTTTCAAGAGCCACTTTATTAAACTCTGAAATCTTCTCTGGCAACTTGGAGAGAGAAAACCATTTGAATTCTTCAATCTTCTCGGGCTCGCCGTTATGAATGTCAAAGTGTGGAAGTTTTTCAATATCCACTTGGAAATAAAAATAGAAATAGTCATGTTCCTCAAAATGAGTATGAAGTGTCGTGTAGAAGTTAAGGGCACTTGAGGGAATTTCTAGACCGATTTCTTCACGCGTTTCACGCAGTGCAGCTTGTGTAATGGATTCATTGGCTTCAATATGTCCGCTCACAGTTGCGTCGTAATAGCCGTCCATGAATCCAGTGTTCATACGTTTTTGAAGCAGTACCTTTTTTCCTTTGGTAAAGAAAAGAAATACTGCACTTTTGGTTAAATGTCTCATGATGTCACCTCTAGTACTAAGAGTAGTCATTTTTCGGAGAAATGTAAAGATTTTTTAATATGGAAAGCATTGAATTTTTGAAAAGGGTTTCATATGATAAAGAGAGGAGAATAGGGGGAGAAATGTTGAAAAGATTATTGAAATTTGTACTGAGTTGTGTCCTGCTTACAGGAATCATGACTCCGATTACTACAACGTATGCACAAGAATCCAGCATTAAAATCACGCAAGAAGAAGGTTATAGTGTTTCGCAGGAGGATACACCCAAATCATCCCTGGTGGTTAATCTAACGAATGGTGAAATTTTATGGCAAGAGAATCCAGATAAAGTAGTAGATCCAGCAAGTCTTAGCAAACTGATGACGATATTTTTTGTGTATGACGCGATTAAAAGTGGGAAACTACATCTAGAGGATAAAGTCGTTGCGACGAAAAACGACGAAGCGATATCGAATCTAACAAACCTTAGTAATTCGCCCATTGTGAAAGGTGTGGAATATCCAGTGAGTGAGCTGATTAAGATGGCGCTATTACCTTCATCAAATGCAGCGGTGTTAATGTTAGCAAACTTAATCAATCCGAATGCGGATGATTATGTCGATTTAATGAATCAAAAAGCACAAGAACTAGGGATGACCAATACAAAATTCGTCGGAGCTTCAGGTGCGGTTACTCAAGATTTTGAGGGACTCTATAAGCTGCAACGCTATCCATCAAATGAGACGAACCAATCCACTGCTAGGGATTTAGCAAAGATGGTCGTTGCGATGCTGAAGGCACATCCGGAAATCACAGAAATTACTAAAAATAAAGAACTCACTGTAATGAGTGGGACTCATTATGCAAAAACAATTACGAATACAAATCATTCTCTCGAAGGCGACTTAGTGGCTTTCCCTGGAATCGTTGGATTGAAAACAGGGACGAGTGAAAAAGATGGATTTAACTATATTGGAATCTATAAACAAGGGGGCATGGAACTGGTTGAAGTGATTCTAGGTGTTGGGAAATTTGAGAATCATCATGGGGAATATAATCGTCATAAAATCGGGAATGCATTATTGCAATATGTTTTTAAGAACTTCGACCATAAGACGGTATTCAATCCAGGGACTCAAACCATCGATGGCCAAAAAGTAACTGTAGAGCATACGGTTGATGTTTACGTAGAAAAAGGGAAAGAACCTGTGTATGCACTAGAAGGAAATACATTAAAAGTTCAGACCCCATATGGCACGCTGTACGATGCAGAGTATACTGTGAAGGTAGAGCCAGCAGCCAATGGTGCCGTGGAGTCAACGTATATCGAAACCGCTCAATTAGAAGAACAAACGCCTAAGAAAATAATCAAAGGAGTTTTTCATTTCCTATTGAGAGTTCCATTTATAGGTTGGTTTGGATTATTAGGAGTACTATTTATTGTAGTGATGATCTTAAAAATGAAGAAAAAAAGTAGAAGGAAAAAAGAGCGGTTAAGAAGAAAACAAAAGTAGAATCTGTATCAGTTTAGAAAAATGTCTGTACTAATTTTAGGAAAAAACACAGTGGATATAATGAAAACAAATGAAAACACTAGATGTGGTATTCACATTTTGTTCACAGCTAAATTGTCAGAACCTTGAGTAACCAATTCACAAGGAAAATGTAATGTATTTGT
>CAUTST010000112.1:0-2746 GCA_963540995.1 uncultured Streptococcus sp. | reverse complement strand
CTCGCCAAGATTTGCAGGCGTTTAAGGAATTGCTAGCAGCAACAAAGAGTTTATTGGCGGAGCATTCAAGTAGAGACCGCAGTATGGGAAGTTATCAAGTAGAAGACTTTCGTCAGTTGCCGTCGATGAATCGATTCATGTTGGCTGCGCAACAATCTGCAATCTATTTGAACGATCATATGCCACAGATTCAAGAGGCGGGAGATCGGGAAAAAGTGTGTGTAGAATCAATCTACGCAGAAGAACGAACCAAGCAAGGGCTTATGAATCTCGTCTTTGGTGTCTTGACAGTTGTAGCCGGGGTATCGGCGCTAGTCATGTCCGGAGGGACTGCCTTGCCGATTGTGGCGCCAATGCTTAAGATTGCAGGAACGGCCACGTTCATGTATGGGGCTTCAAATTCTATCGAAGCCGGACAGAATATTTATTATGGATTGTCTGGAGACGGAAAATCCTTTGCGATGAATCCGATTCGAGACACCATTTTCTTAGGTAACGGTGAGTTATACCATGGATTTGGACAAGTCTTCACCTTAACAACAGGGGTGTTCATGCCGATTGCGCAGACAAAAAGTATTACACAAGGAATCTCACAGTTCTTATGGGGAACAATCGGAGGGTTAGCAACTGGTCAAGCTGCCTACCATGGTACAAAGCTTCTTGGTGGAAATGAAGAAACCGCACAGATGATGAACTTATTAGGGAACTTTGTTGGTGGGTATAAATTTTCTAAAGTTGCTGAGAATTTCAGCTTAAATACGATTCGAGTGCCAAAAGTTGAATCAGCACTTGAAATAAAAAATCGAGTAATAGAGAATATAAAAGCAAGTAAGACGGCGAGAGAAAGTTCAGGGTTTAAACAGTATGTAGCGAAGGAATATGCCTTAGCTGAAGAAATTAGGTATAAAAACTATTGGAATGAGCCAATATTAAAAATACCTAAAGGAAGTAGACCAAATCCAAAAACATATGTGAATTCGGAATATCTTACAAAACATTTTGCAGAATTTGAAGATGGAGCAACAGTTATTCAAACTGAGTGGGCTTATACAAACTATTCAGAAGCTAACGGTTTTGTGGGTGTACCTGATGACAATACCCTTTTTGTTATGCCCAAAAAGTACGCTGATAAGGTTATTCAAGATTCTAACGGAAACATCAACTATATCGAGGAAAAATTAGGATTTCCTAAAGGTTATTTTAAATATGGGGGTGGTTTAGTTAGAATCGATATAGAAGATTTTAGTGGTTTAGATTTAAGACTTCCTAGTGGGAATGAGACAGGAGCAAATTCATTGTGGATACCTGGGGGAGAAACTTCAGGTGGAGTTCCTGAAGCAGTTTTAAATACAGTCCCATTAGATAAGACTAGAGTTAGTAGGATAGAAATAAAATAAAGTGAGAGAAGAGGAGAACAAATGAATTTTAGAGAAAAAATTTTAGAAGCTATTAAAGTGGGGGAAGTTGAAGATATTTTACGTGGAAAGCAAAAGTATCGAATTGAACCTCCAACTTTTGTTCCAGATGTTTTCCCTACAGATATTAATCAGGTACTGTTTGAATATTTTTATAAACAAAGTGATATTAAAAATATCCGTTCATCATTAGAGAATGCTTTAATTAAAATGACAAAGAGTTCTGCTACAGATTTGTACATTTCAATATTATTTTTCGACTCAATACTATTTATGGAAGATAAAAGTATTGCTACCTTTAAAATTGACACTTCCAAAATAGCAATTGAAATAGTATCTGGGATACAAAAATTTCGGGAAGAATTAACGGGAAAAATTACTTTTGATAATGGATTAACAAAAAAAGAACCTATGAATGTAATTATTCGTTTCAATCAGCGTTATAAAAATAAATATAATTTTTCAATTCTTGAAGATTAAAAAGAAATTTTAGTCAAATAGTACGAATGCGAATTTATTTCCAAATATCTACGTAATAAACAATAAATAAGATTATTGAAGGAAATGAGTAATGGGGAGTTTTGAAAAGTATAAATTTGAATTTATAGCTAACGATTACTAATTTAGATTACGAGTATTTAAAATTTCTTATTTTTAATCAATAAAAGTCATTGGGAAGGCAAACAAAAAGATGACTTCACTGGGGGAAATTTGATACCTTTGATAAGATTAAGTCACGGAAGGAATATGATTTTCGAACACATAGAGGAAAATATTACACTTTTGGAGAGTTTGGAATAGCTTCGGTTCGTCGTGTCTTTGAAATTAATCCTTCTGATTTTAATGAATATTTATTAGGTAAGAGGACGGCACGTGAAATTGATTCTAAAGCGCAGAACAATCGTTGGCCACCGACGGAAGAAGAAAAGAAGGCTAGTAAGAAACGATTCATAGAAGAGAGTCCTACATCTTTAATTGATTTACCTGAAACTAGAGACTTATTTACTAAAGAAGAACTAGAAAAATTAATTCCGATTGCTGAGCAAATGTGGATTGACTGGAGAGGAAAACTTCCAGATGATTATGTGTCACCATTGAAATAGCTTGTAAGGAACTTGTTTACACACTGTTAGTTGTAAGTAAGTTCCTGTTTTTACATTACGTACCAATCTCCAAGGGCAGGCCATCTCGAGTATGTGTACCTATCTAGTGGAGGTGCATGGAACCCTTCTTCAGACTCTGGTCAATCTGATGAATGACTACTCAACGACTTTCTTACTGTATAAAGATGGCTACTATCAAATCGATACGCATAACCATGCGGAATTGCC
>CAUTST010000111.1:0-2972 GCA_963540995.1 uncultured Streptococcus sp. | reverse complement strand
AGGTACTGGAATTTCGCCATTTAAAACTGCCTCACGAAATCGACCATATTCTTGAGGTATTGCGGTATTACTTAATCTACTCATAAATAGACCTCAATCAGCAATCAGCGAGAATTACGAGTGCGTTTTGTTTCGGCAAGTTTTTTAGCAGCATTTTTAATTAATTGCTTGTTGGTATATTTCTTAGTGTTAATGACATTACCGTTTTTGTCATAAGTTTGACGAACTTGACCTTTAGTAACCTTTTTAGATTTTGTAGTAGTACCGTGAATATAATCTTTCAGTGATTTACCACTAGTTTTTGTTGTAGTTCTATAACCATACCCAGCAGTTGTAGTACCGTTTTTATTTTTTACTTGATAAGATGGGACTGTAGCATATTCTGTAGTAGTGTTAATATTAGATGAGATAGGAGTAGTATATGCTTTTTTAATAGCATCTCCAAACATCTCAGCTACACGTTTACCAGCTCGTCGAGCTTGACGAACACGTTCTTTGGCTTCTTCTGACCATTTACCACCATGCAATAATACATCTTCTGTATTATCAATTGCTTGAATTAAGACTTCGTCTCTCATAAGTTTTATACTCCTTATTTTTATTTTGAAATTATTTACCACCAGAATTCATCTGACGATAATATTGATTATAAACACCAGCGGCTTTACGACCAGTCTTAACACCTTTACGTAAAGCTTGTGCACCAGCAATAGCATTCTGGAACGCCTCTAACTGCTCTTTAGTTGCAGTATCTTTATTCTCATAGAATTGCTTATAGTTAGGGTCTTTAATAAGTTTCTCTAACTCGACATTAGCAACAACACCTGCAATAGCAGCAATACGTTTAGCATTTTTAGCCTTCTTAGCAGCCGCTTCTTGTTCCGCAGCTTTTTGTCTGGCATTTTGTTTCGCATAGACTACATCACGAAATTCGTTTTCAGCTTTGAGACGATTAACTTGTTCTCGGATTGCTGACGTAGACATCTTGTCACGATGTTTATACATATCGATATAGTCTTTTTCACGTTTAGCTTCATCGACTTCGGTTAGTTTTTTCTTTGAGTATTCTTCAACCTCATTGACTGCTTTCTTGCTACCTCTACTTAGTAAAGATCTAATTTTACTTCCAGCACCAGACTTTTTACGAAGCGATGAGTTATCGAATCGGTCATCTTGGTATGGACGTGCACCACTACCAAGCTTATAACGACCTGAACGACCTTTAACACCAGATTGAAGAAGTTTCTCAGATAATTGATTAGACATTTGAAATTTCTCCTTCTAACCGAGCACGGTATAAAGCCTCCTCAGCTTTCGCTTCAAACATTGTTTGTACTGAAGATTGCGGAGGATCGAACTCTAATTGTGTCTGAAGATATACATACATTTTAGCTGGTGCTTTGTCTCCAGTGAAATCACTACCAAAGAAATCATCCCAAGTAGCATTAGGATTTTCAAACAAATCAATAGACTTACCTACTGAGTTTTGTTTTAAAGTGGCTAGAGCATTATTAATAGACAGCAAAATAGATGATTTATAAACTTCATCTTCGAGAATATCTTCGGACGTGCTTGGAATAAATTTAATAATATCTTGTAAAATACTATCAGACATTTTATTCTCCTTTTTACCACAATATTGTATCTCCCGGGGTACGTTCAAACAAACCTTGGTCATTCTTTTTAGAATAATGTATAAGGTTGTGTGTGTTAACAGATACAGATATTAAATTTTCAGGGTCAAACAATTTAGGACTCCAAGAAAGGATATCCTCTTCTGTAAGAGGGTTGATGTGGTGAACAATAATAAGTCCTTGAATTGGTAATTGTTGAACACCTAAATCGTTTCCGAAATCTCGAACTATAATATCTCGCCGTACTTCTAGCCATTGAGGGCTGTGATAAAATTCATTAGACATATGTCTAGGAGAACCATATTCAAAGTCGCAGAGTTTTAAATATTCCAATCTATCAGCATAACCTTTGTACTGTATCATTTCGGAATATGTTCGAGTATACTTATTCACCGTTTTCATCATGGACATCCATACCAGTATATCCAGCGAACATACGCATGGCTTCTTCGTACTTCTCATTACCAAGACGCTCTGAGTTGATTGCCTCAGTTTTAGCGCTAAGCAACTTGTTCTGAAGTTCCAGATTTTCCATTTCCATTCGCTCTTTAGGTGAAGAACGTTTAAGCCAGAATACAATTTCAGCAGATGAAGCAGTTCCTTCTCTAAGACGACGCTCAGACAGTTCCATTGCTAAGGCTTGCATGTATTCGTCCCGGGCTCGTGGGTCACGAGGTTTTGGCATAGCCTCTATCAGTTCACCTTCTAACGGTTCATCTCTTTTTACTAATTCTGACATACCATTATTCATCACAGATACCTACTGAACATTAGGGTTGCTAGTTTCTGATTGTGATGTAACTTCTTCAACGATATATGGCTCGTTAAGAATATACCCTTCAACTTTATCAGGAAGTGTTACCCTAATCCAACTTAGTCCGTCAGGATTGAATCCTTCAAACTCATACCCATAAGGATATAGTTCCAACGATGGAGCATTAAGTGTATCTGCTGAGCGAACGTTAACGCCACCAGAAGCTACAACGCGATACTTCGTAAGATTATTATCCATGATTTGTCTCCTTTCTATATTGTTTATGTGGACTTAGATAATTCTTCTAAGCCACTATCGACCATTATACAATAAGTTTAATACCTCTTTTGTATTACTTTATAACGAGTAAAGAATTGAAAAGAAAGGAATTTATTATATTGAGGAGAGATTAGTGAATGTCACCGCACTTCATCTGTTAGTTTGTTATTATTTATTTCATTAATAAGGAGGCTAAACTAAATAACGAAAGGGTTGAGGTACTAAACTCTGTATAATGGCCCATAGTGACCTAGAAGAAAATCCAAAAACGTTTTTCAAAAATTTGCAACGGGGTTATTTTGAGC
>CAUTST010000110.1:0-3286 GCA_963540995.1 uncultured Streptococcus sp. | reverse complement strand
AATGTTCTTATCTAATACGAATAGTGCAATGAATTATCTTCAAGCTGCCTTTAGAGCTCAAACACCGTTCTCTCATGAAAAACTTGGAATAAAGAAAAAATGTTATATCTTTGATTTTGCACCAGATAGAGCATTAACGGTTATGGCAGAGAGCGCGCAAATTAATTCAGGTGTTGGTAAGAAGAATACTCGAGAACAGAAGCAAGCTATGGCTCGATTGTTGAATTTTATGCCTATTTTGGGAAATAGCGATACGGGTATGAAGAGTTTCAATGTAGATAGAATGTTGACACAGCTTAAAAAAGTTTATGCTGAAAAAGCAGTACGGTCAGGATTTGAAGATGATAGTATTTATAATGACAATTTATTAACACTCACTGCTGAAGATGCAAGCATGTTTAATCAACTAAATGCGATAGTTGGAAAGACTCAGAATCAGAAAACTCCTAAAAAAATAATAGTAAATGAAAATGGGCTGACCGATGAACAATATGACCAAGCGGAGAAAGCTAAAAAGAAACCAGCTAAACAGAGAACTGCAGAAGAACTAGAACTTCTTGAGAAAGTCAAGGAGGCTAGAAAGCAGCGCAAGACAATGATATCTATTCTACGAGGAGTATCCATTCGAATTCCAATGATGATATATGGAATGGCTGTCGATTTATCTAAGGACATTACTATTCAGGATTTTGTAAATCAGGTAGATGAGGAATCATGGAAAGAATTCATGCCTAAAGGGTTTACTAAAGGGATGTTCAGTGACATTGCTAAATATTATGATGCGGAAGTCTTTATTGAAGCAGGTCGTATTATTCGTCAGAGAGCAAAGTCGTTCGATTCATTAGATTTTATAAATAGGGCTGAAAAAATTGCTGAGCTTTTTGGGATTTTTAAAAATCCCGATAAAGAAACCGTCTTGACACCATGGCGTGTGGTAAATCTTCAAATTAATAAAGCTGTAGGTGGCTTAAACTTTTATGACGAAAACTATGAGTCTGTTACAGACGGTGCGACTTCTAATTTACACTGGGTAGAGAATGAAAATACCGTTGATGTGTATAATAAAAAAACTAAAATCTTAGATGTTAATTCGAAAACTGGACTGTATCCACTTCATAGTGCTATTAGCCTTTATTATCAAAGAATTAAAGAAAATGATGATAATTATTTCGAGGCAGACAGAATTTATCAAGAGATTTTAGCTAATAATATTTATGCAGTCGCTAAAACACCAATGGCAAAAACAATTACTGAGCGTACGCTAGCAGGATATCGTAAATATAAAACTAATATAGTGTTTATAGAGAACCTGACAGATATGTTAAAAGAAGACCTTAAAAAAGGGAAAGAAACAATTGAGGAGGTATTTAAGAACGTGAAATTTGATGTAGTTATAGGAAATCCTCCCTACCAGGAAGAGACAATAGGAGATAATTCTTCATTTGCACCGCCTATTTATCATAAATTTATGGAATTGTCATATGCACTTGCTGATAGAGTAGTTTTAATTACACCTGGACGTTTTTTATTTAATGCTGGAAGCACTCCAAAGTCGTGGAATAAAAAAATGTTAGAGGATGAGCATCTTAAAGTTATTTATTTTGAACAGGATTCTGCGAATATTTTCCCAAATACTGACATAAAAGGCGGTGTGGTAGTAACTTACCGTAATGCTAGAGAAAAATTGGGACCGATAGAGGTGTTCACAGCATTTGAGGAACTTAATAGTATTTTACATAAAGTTTCTGTTTCTACTACAGAAACTTTAGACAGCATAATTAGTGGACGTGGTGTATATAGATTGTCTGAACAGGCGTTGAATAGATATCCACAAATTGAAGATATCCAATCTAAAGGACATAAGTATGACGTTGGATCAGGTGCGTTTAAAATTCTAACTAATATAGTCTTTTTTGACGAAAGACAGTCGGCAAATGATGTGCAAATACTAGGTTTGGAAAACCTAAGTCGAACATATAAATGGATTGATTTAGATTATTTAAACCCACCTAGAAGTTTTTATCAGTTCAAGGTATTCATTCCACAAGCGATTGGAAGTGGGGCTTTTGGTGAAGTGCTCTCAACATCGTTGATATCTCCACCTCGAGTGGGTGCAACAGAAACTTTCTTGAGTATTGGAGGATTTGATACAAGAGAAGAGGCAGAAGCTTGCTTAAAATATATCAAAACGAAATTCGCTCGAGCTATGTTAGGAATTTTGAAGATAACACAGGCTGCCACCAGGGATAAATGGGCCAAAGTTCCTCTTCAAGATTTTACATCAAATTCAGATATTGATTGGACTCAATCAATTAGAGCTCTCGATCAACAACTATATAGAAAGTATGAGTTAACTGAGGAAGAGATTAACTTCATTGAAGGTAACGTCAAAGAAATGGAATAGAATTAGAAGATATTATAATTCTATATCATTAATTTTTAAAATTGATATCTAGGAATTAAGCAGAGGACCTCTGCTTAATTCCTTTTTTTTATCTCCATCACCACCTGATTTTTCTTTCCCACCTATGCTATAATAATCTTGAATAGAGAAGGTTTTCATGATTGGAGGAGAGAGTATGAAGCAAAGACAAATCCTGGCAACAGCGCTTTGTGTGTTGGCACTTGCAGCTTGCAACAAGAAGCCTGAAGAGGCGGGGTCGACACAGGCGCCTACCACGGTTCAAGCAACAACCGTGTCACCGACAACAGTTGCCGAGGCAGATCACGCGATGTATTTTGAGATGTTGCATTTGGCGTATAATGCGGCGGCGAAGGATGCCGATATTACGGAAGGGTTAGCTGCTGCGAAGAGAGTCCGTGACGAGATGATGTCGCAGTATCCAAGCGATAAGGAAGATATCGAGAATGCCTATTCGGACTTGGAGTACTTGGTCCGTTTTAACTCGAGCGGATTTAGCGACTTCATGCAGCGGTGGAATGCGTCTACTGGGTACCATTTCGAGGCTTTGCACGAAGCGATTAATTTAGAACATGCCACTCTTAACGGCGAGGCGACAAAATGGAATATGATGGGCGTTGTGGGCTCAAACGACTACAAGGTGATGGTGGTGGAGGCGTATTTGGATGCGACGAAGAAAGAGGCGTTCCTCTTTGGGTATGAAGACGGAGAGCCTGTCGTTTTGCATGCGACCAATGTGACGCGCGAGACACTTGCTAAAGCAGCCTTCCAAGTCGTAAAAGACGCGGATTTACTAAAAGGCTTTACCGATAATGCGACATGGAAAGCAACGTCTGAAGCTTCTGCGAATCAATCGATTGCGGA
>CAUTST010000109.1:0-3322 GCA_963540995.1 uncultured Streptococcus sp. | reverse complement strand
AGCACAGTTTGTGGTCAGGGAAAATTACTCCCATCACTTATCTTCATTTACAGAGGAAGAGGTTAATGAAGATATCAAATCAGTGCTTGAAGAAGAGGAATATCTGTATGATAATAAATCCTATATCTATATTGCAAGGGATTCCTTTGGGAATATACTTGGGTGCATCAGGAGCTTTCATTGGGATAAGCACAAGATTCTTCCTATTGAAAAAATATATGGGATAAATCCACTGAATGCTATTCATCGGGAAAGTAAATATAGTTTTTGGCATATAGGGCGCTTTGCCGTTGCAAAGGATTCGGGAATATCTACATTGACATTGTTCAAGCGGTTGATGGCATTGGCAGTAAAGCCGATAGTAGAGGACAAGTACAGCTATATGATTGCAGAGATTGACAGCAAACTATTGAAAGTAATGAAAGTCTTGGGATTTGGCACACGCCAAATAGGAAAATCCATAGACTACCTGACATCGGAGACTGTTCCTGTATGTTCCAGTAAAAGAGGAATCAAGGGGTTCTTTTCAAAGTATGGTGAACTCTGCAAGGCTGCATGATTACACTTTTGTGTAATATTTCAGGCAACAAACCTAGAATTACACAAAAGTGTAACGATATAATTTAGAGATATAAATATATTTGCAACATCGAAAGACAAAAAAGTTGTCGGCATATCATGATGTTGACTCCAAAATTATAATAAGACAATACATATAATAAATAAGCTAATTTTTATGAAAAAAGAAATTCTCACGTTGCTCATGTCTGGCTGCTATGGTATCCTTGCTGCACAAACTACGGGAACGGTAGTAGATGAAAACAAGCAACCATTACCAGCTGCAACTGTTTCGTTATTTCGTGAAAGCGAAAATAAGATGATTAGTGGAGTGGTAACTGATATGAATGGCGGCTTTGAACTGAATACGCATGAAGGAGAGAACTATAGAATAAGGATATCTTTTGTTGGGTATTCTACGCAGGAAATTAAATGCCAAAACATTTCTAAGCACTTTTCGGTGGGTACAATTGTGTTGGAGCCAGAAAGTAAGCAGCTTAATGACGTTACAGTGACCGCCAACAACGTAATACAAAAAGCTGATCGCCAAATAATTATCCCTAATCTGCTTCAGCAAAAAACATCAAGCAATGGTTTAAGTTTGTTGCAGCATCTTCAGCTTTCACGAATCTCTGTAAATACGCTTGACAGTAAGGTGACTACCACTATGGGCGATGCAGTAGAGTTGCGTATTAATGGTGTAAAGGCAGAGATACAGGAGGTGAAGGCTCTCTTGCCGGCAGACGTATTGAGAATAGAATATCATGATAATCCTGGTCTAAGATACGGAAATGTAGCTGCTGTAATTGACATTATCTTAAAAGAAAAGAAGAATGGTGGAAGCATCTCCGGAGAGTTTATGAATACTATCAATCCCTTAGGTATAGGAGATTATCAGTTATCGGGTAATTATCATGTAGGTAAGTCAAACTTCAAGGCATCTGTAAACTGGAATCGACGTGATGTAAACTGGTTACGTGAAAACATGGAGGCTTTCAATGCAACGACACCCAGTATCAGTAACTATGAGATAGGGCAAAAGACAAAGGCACGATATGACAACATCAATCTATCCATAGGATACGATTACATAAATAGCGGAAACATATTGAGTGTTACTTTTCGTGATTTATATAACAATACGCCTCATGCGGTATCTGATAGGAATTCCAAACTTATTCAGGATAGCAACACATTCGATATCATGGACCGCACCAAGTCAAGGAGTAACAATCCATCGTTAGATATTTATTATCAGCATGAGTTTACCAAGGATCAGCATCTTTTCTTTGACCTGATAGGAACATATATCAATACTAAAAACGACCGTTTATATCGCCAATCTCAGGGAAATTCTGTACAGGAAATATCTTCCCATGTTGATGGTAATAAATATTCGGCTATAGCTGAGGTTATTTACGAGCAGAAAATCAAGGATTCGCGGTTGTCATTCGGTCTGCGACATCAGCAGATGTACACAAAAAACGCATATGATGGAAATACGTCCTCAAGCGTAAAGATGAATACAGCTGAGAGTTATGGTTTTGGAGAATGGGCTTCAAAGTTAGGGAAACTGGATTATATGGTAGGTGTAGGTGCTATGAGAACCTATGCCAGCCAAGAAAATGCAAAACAGGTAAAATATATATTTCGCCCGACTATTCAGCTGGGGTACCGTTTCAACAATTATCTGTCAATACGCTACAAAGCCTATATGGGAGGGTACGCACCCTCACTTGCCGAATTAAGCGATGTTGAACAGCACATAGACATTTACCAAATACGCCGTGGAAATCCAAATCTACAGGCGGTCAGATTTTTCTCTAATGAACTGTCAATTAGCGTAGGAACAAAGTATATTAGCGCAGAATGGTTTACCCGTTACAGCTATGACGACAAACCATATATGGAAGAAACGACCTATTCGAATGGCTTCTATGTTAGGAGTTATGCCAATCAAAGAGGCTTCCATCGTCTGAACTCTCAAATAAACCTAAAAGTACAACCTTGGAAGGATTATATATCCATTCAATTAACCCCATTTGTCAATCGCTATATCAGCAATGGCAATACTTATACGCATACACATACCAACTGGGGCTTGCGTGCCAATTTAATGGGAATGTACAAGAATTGGTATGTAGGCGCCAATCTTGAAACAAGTTTTCATAGACTGTGGGGGGAAACACTTAACAAAGATGAGAAATCACATAGTATAGTCTTTGGGTACAATAGGGAAAAATGGGGTGTAGAACTCCAGTTGCAGAACATCTTCAGTTCACGTTATGAAATGTCAGTAGAAAATCTTTCCCATCTTGCTCCTTACAATCAAATGGTATGGTCGAGAAATCTATGTAAAGTTTTCGGCATAGACTTTCATTTCAACCTGAACTTTGGAAAGCATGGCTCTGAGGTGAACCAACGTATTCATAACTCTGATACTGATGCAGGCATTGTGCCAACAACGAAGTAGCAGATAAATATAAATTCATGTAGAGATAAAGAGGATGTCGAAAATCTTTAAAAGAGTAGACGTTATTAAATACTTTTAGCCTTATGGCAGAAATTAATTTAAAAAAGCTCCTTGATGAGTCCATGTTGAAAGAAATCGATCAAGATTGCATTATTTTGAACGAAGAGCAGGCCGACGAATTATACGGAGGAGCAGAATGGGGTTACTATGGTAACTGTTCATTCGGTAATTGTCACTAACCCAAGTTTAACACCTATTGTCGTAGAATCTCGCTGTTACTGCACTTTTGAA
>CAUTST010000108.1:0-3406 GCA_963540995.1 uncultured Streptococcus sp. | reverse complement strand
GTTGCGTCGAAGTCGGCTTTGGTTGCGCCCATTTTAATGGCTACGGCAAAGCCTTGAATCATTTCGTCGACGCCGTATCCAATCCCGTGAAGTCCGACTACTTTCTCGTCTACTCCAGCTGTGATGAGTTTGAAGCGCGCTTGTTGGCGATGGCTTGTCACGGCTGAATACATTCCAGCAAACGTTGATAAGTATGTCTTCACGTTTTCTTTTCCATACTCTTTCACGGCTTCCTCTTCTGTAAGCCCCACTGCTCCGATGGCTGGATGTGCAAACACGACTGTTGGAATCGTTGTGTAGTCCATCTTCGCGTTTGTTTGTCCGTTAAATAAACGTTCTGCTAGTGTGCGCCCTGCTCTAATCGCTACAGGTGTTAATTCTTTTTCACCAGAAACGTCCCCTAAAGCGTACACTCCTTGGGCAGTAGTTTCTTGGAATTCATTTACTTTGATAAATCCACGTTCTGTTAATTCCACTCCTGCTGCTTCAAGATTTAACCCTTGGGTATTAGGAGTACGTCCTGTCGCCCAAATTACTTTTTCTGCAGCGAAAGTCGTTCCATCTTCGAACTGAATTTCCACATTTCCATCTTCAAGTTGAACTAATTTTTGTGGCACTTTATTCGTGTGCAATGTTGGCCCTGATTTTTCCATTTCCGCAACAAGCACTTCAATAATCGAATGGTCGAAGTTACGAAGCGGACGATCGCGGCGAACGAAAAGGTCTGTCTTCACGCCTAGCGCATGTAAGACACCCGCAAGTTCTACGGCAATATATCCAGCGCCTAAGATGGCTACGGATTGTGGCAGTTCATCCCATGCAAATACATCGTCAGAAGTGCCCCCAAGTTCTTTTCCTTCCACGTTTGGAATGGCAGGTTTAGCCCCTGTCGCAATCACGATATGGTTAGCTCGGTACTCTTCCCCGTTCACTTCAATCGTGTGGGCA
Organism: uncultured Streptococcus sp.; assembly: GCA_963540995.1. GTDB lineage: Bacteria > Bacillota > Bacilli > Lactobacillales > Aerococcaceae > Granulicatella. The sequence continues at coordinate 2,458 of CAUTST010000108.1, read as the reverse complement.
TCGACAAAGCGCGCGTACCCTTTAATGACTGTTACGTTGTTGCGTTCAAAAGTCCCGTTATAAGAATTTCTTGAACGGTCAATATACGCTTGGCGGTTTTTCTTTAATGTTGCAAAATCAAAAGCAACGTTTTCTGCAGTAAATCCATAGTCTGGACCATATGCGTGAATCGCTTCTGCAATTTGCGCTCCATACCACATAATTTTCTTCGGAACACAGCCGATATTCACGCAGGTTCCTCCAATTAAGTTTCCTTCTACTACGGCTACACGGGCACCATGCATGGCTGCACGGTTTGCTGTGGCAATCCCACCACTACCAGCACCGATAGCAATTAAATCAAATTCCTTCATACGCTCATCCTCCGTTATTTGGTCACACTCATTCTATCAGAGCGCTTTTACTTTTGTCTTAAACCCTGCTCATGAAATGCTTCTGGGTATACTAAAAATGATTACTCCGAAGCCTTGGGAGTAAGACAGAAGCTAAAAACAGACTCACAGTGTGAGTCCGTTTTGCTTCGTAGTCTTACCCCCGCAAGGCTGATTAGAATTAAGCAAATCACGAGTGATGAAGCTTAATTCAATCAGCTACTGCGTCTACTTCATATAAACTTTGCTTCATTAAAAGCTCTATTTAAATCCGCTAGCTTCTTCGTAATCATTTTTTCATTGCTATTCACTTTATGAGTCAGAGTTAAATAGTGCTCTGGTAGAATGATGTGACAAATAATGGCCTCTTCGCTCCTTGCGCCTGTGCTGGTAGTTTGATTCTGCTTTTCAGGTTGTGAGCGTGGTGCTGTCCATCTTTTTCTCCTGGTGCTGTGACTAGAGTTTTTCTAGCCAGAGGGCGCATAATGTTTGGACGGCTGGAATCACGGTTGTAATCGAGCCATGGTTATCGTATGCCTTGTACCAAAGTTTGCCAGTTGAATCGAAGGCGTATTGGTACACGACGAGCCAGTGATTTTTATACGGACTACCTAGAGCCGTTGTGGTTCCAACGACAACAGGAACACCATCTTCTAGAAGGCCTGGTACGACCTTTTCACTAAATAAATTAAAGTGTGTCTTATAACCGTATTTTCTCCACTCATTATTGAGTCCGCGTTGCACGTCCCAATAGAAAGTTCCACGATATGGAAGTGCGTATTCAATGGACGCTTCCATGCTTTCTAACAACTCGTCCATCGATTGTGTGACGACACCTTCGCGTTTGGCCATCAGAATCGTCAAACTTGCAGCCGCGTACGTTCCGCAAACCCCTGGAGTCTAGGAGTTCACATAAGCCTTGAATGGCTCCATCTCACTTTCCGGTAGGCCTCTCCATTCAACGGTTTCTTCTAAGGTATGTTTTTTCTCCCACTTCATTCGCATTCTCCTTATTTGATAAAATGATAGTCTTTCACTTGTAGTTTTTCGTCTAAATCAAATACAAGCGGTGTTGCAGTTGGAATTTCAAATTTCAAAATTTCTTCTTCACTCAAGTTCAATAAGTATTTGACTAAACTGCGAAGTGAATTTCCGTGCGCCACCACGAGCACATTTTTTCCATCCATTAAGTCGACGGCAATTTCATCTTGCCAAATTGGCAATACACGTTCCAAGGTTGTTTTCAACGTTTCCCCTTGAGGTAAGTCTTTTAATTGAACATGTTTATAGCGTGGGTCTTGGGCTTGTTTAGAAGCTTCTTCTTCGCTAAGAAGTGGAGGCATCACATCATACGAACGTCTCCATAGCAACACTTGTTCGTCTCCGTATTTTTCGCGTGTTTCTTGTTTATTGAGACCTTGTAAGGCTCCATAGTGGCGTTCGTTTAATCGCCAGCTCTTTGTTTCTGGTAAATAGTCTTGGTTTAATTCAGACAAGACGATGTGTCCTGTGTGGATGGCTCTTTTTAATACTGATAAATAGACATGATCAAATTGGATCCCTAATGAGCGTAACATCTCCCCTGCGTGATGCGCTTCTTCAACGCCTTTAGCCGTCAATTCCACATCGCTCCAACCGGTAAATAAGTTGAGGGCATTCCATTCACTTTCTCCATGTCGAACAAATACTAATTTCATGTTCATTCCTTCTTTCTGAATTTCTACTTTCATTGTACGCCTGTTTCCAGAAACTTTCAAAGCAACACCCCTACCAAATAGATTGCTATTGCCCAATCTCCCTGTTTAGTGGTAAAATAAGCTGATATCTATTTTATTAGATGATTGGTAGTAGCAACTACCTGAAAGGAACATTATGAAATTACTAACGATTATCGAAAAGATAAAACGATTCTCGAATCAGGACTTAGCGCTGTACTTACTGATTATCAGCAGCTTCCTTCCGTTTTATTTATTCCTAACATTGTTCGTCTTATATATTATCCTTCTCGCCTTTACGGGAAAATTAAAACAAGTCGTAAAAGACTTACTCTCTCACCCGTTCTTATTGGCGTTTATCGGATTTAGCTT
>CAUTST010000107.1:0-3498 GCA_963540995.1 uncultured Streptococcus sp. | reverse complement strand
GGTGGACTGTATGTTGGCGGCTCGGGGACATGCAGATATCGAGAAGAGTGGGTTACGAACGAATCATAAGTACAAATCATTACTCGATCATGTAGCTTCAGGAAAAGATTGGGATTTAAACCGTAAACACCGCGGCTTGAAGATTATTACTCCGATGTCAAACTACTTATCTACACGTATCCCGCAAAATAAAATTGAAGCCTTAGCAAATACAATGGTGTATACGAAAGACCTTGATGAAGAGTTCGTAATTCTTGCAGATACAAATATTATCGGGAAAATTGATTTCAAAGAAATGTTCCAATATCACTTAGATACGGATTCTGATATTACTGTTGCTTATACGTATCGCAAACCAACAGTAGGGGAATCGCAAATTATCTTTGATGAAAATCATAAAGTATATGAATCCCTTTATCATTTCGATGGTTCTGACCATGAATGTGCGACACAAGTGAAAATCTACATTTTAACGAAAGAACTATTCAATGGTATCGTGAAAAAAGGGTTAACACTTGGTTGGGAAGATATCTTACGTGACTATATCGCTAAGAATCTTGAAACATTACGTGTGTTTGCTTATCAAATCAAGGGATACTTGAAAGTTGTTAATACGATTAAAGATTACTATGATTTGAATATGGAAATGCTTGATTTTGAAAATCTTCATGATGTATTCCTTTCAGGTACTCAAGTGATTACGCGTGTTAAAGATTCGGTCCCTACAAGCTATGGTAAGAAGGCATTAGTGAAGAACTCCATTCTTGGGGATGGTACGAAGATTCGAGGTACTGTTGAAAATAGTATTATCTTCCGTGATGTTGTCGTAGAAGAAGGTGCGGTTGTTCGTAACAGTATCATTCTTTCAAATACAGTCATTAAATCAGGTGCTCACTTAGAATATGTGATTGCTGATAAAGATGTGACTGTAAAACAACATACTGTTTTAACTGGTACTGAAGAAGTACAAGTAGTTATCGATAAAGGTAAAACTGTTTAGTTTGATGATTGAAACCAAAGAGGCTTAGGCTATGGCTTAAGCCTCTTTTTTTGCATGAAAATCGTTGTTCTTGTTGCAACAGGAGGTATAAGTTAGTAAACTGGATAGGGTAGGAATACTTAGAAAGGAGCGATTCATATGCAGAAAAAATATGCAGTCATTGATTTAGAAACTACTGGCCCAAAATATGAATTCGGAGATCGTATTTTTCAATTTGGGTGCACACTGATTGATGGCAATCAAATCGTTGAACATGTTTCGCTCAATATTAATCCTGAAAAAAGTATTCCGTTTGAAATTCAATTATTAACTGGAGTAACGAACGCAGATGTCACAAAAGCACCCTATTTCGATGAAGTTGCGATGATGATTTATAACCTTCTAGAAGAACGAACGCTTGTTGCTCATAATATTGGTTTTGATGGACCATTTATTGTATCTGCTCTTAAGGATGCTCTCGGTTTAGATTTAAGAGTACCCTATATTGATACAGTTCAACTATCACAAATTTGTTATCCAACAGCGCTCAGCTATCGACTAGGAGATTTAACGCAATCATTAGGCATTTCTCATCCTAATGTTCATACTGCTGGAAGTGATGCGAAAGCGACGGCAGAATTATTTTTACAAATAAAAAATAAACTTCGTAGTCTTTCTAAACGGACATTAGAGCAATTAGTGGAGTTTTCTGGAGAATTGCTTGAGGAAACAGGGGCAGTATTTGTTGAAATTTTAGAAGAAAAGACGGATAAAGAAAATACTGAAGTCTTGATTGAGCAAGGGTTTGTCATTTCTCCACTTGCTCTAAAAGAAGAGAAAATCAAATTATCTAGACAGCGAATGGAAGCTTTAGAAGCTTACCAAGCATTAGTAGATAAGGATTTCTTGGAAGATAAGGCATCTCAACGAGAAATGATTTCAACGATATTAGAGATGCTAGAGACCGAAGAGCCCCTTCATTTTATTGAAGCCAGTCCTGGTTCAGGGAAAACCTATGCTTATCTGTTAGCAGCATTTGAAAAAGCAACGAAACGCAGACCGATTTGGATAGTGACGTCTAATTTACTACTGCAGCAACAATTGATGGAAGATAGTGTCACTTCGCTAGAAACACAATTAGGAGTTTCTGTACCGGTGGTTTCCATTAAGGGACAAAAACACTATATTGATTTATTGTCCTTCAAACGTGTTATCCCTCGTTTGAAAGAGGAGCCTAGTACTAGAACAAGTCTTACGATTATGGGTCTCTTAGTTTGGATTACAGAAACAGTTACGGGAGACTTATCTGAATGCAATCAAGTCCTTCATCAAGGGACTTTGTGGAGGGAAATAGCTGTTAAACGTGCTTTAGAAACAGAGAGCCTCTATTGGAATAGAGCTATTCAAGCGGTTCAAAAGAGTCCCATTGTTGTTACGAATCATGCCTTTTTAATTCAATATGCTTCGAGTATTGCGCATAGAGTTAGACCCATTGTATTTGTTGATGAAGTTCAACAGTTTGAACACGCATTAGAACAATTTGGAACAACTACTGTCAATTTTTCGAATTTATTTCAATTACAACAGTTATGGACGGATCATCATTTAAATGCAATGTTTCATTTTTCAAAAGAAGAGGAGCATTTATCCCGTACTATGAATCGTCAATTACTAGAGATTTGTGATTTATACGAAACGTGGATGGAACAATTGAAAACAGGACAGCAATTAACCTCTTCCTATGTTTTTACAGCCCAAGAGTGGAGAGCGTCTATTCATAGTGAAATGGTTAAAGGGATACAAAAGGCAATCGTACAAGTCATGAATTTATTGCAGGCAAATGCGGATAAAACAAGACTGTTTGAAGAAAGCTCCTATCTATTACAAGAAATAATGGAATCCCTCTGGCAATTTCAATCGAATCAAGAGGGTTACTTTGTGATTGAAGAAAAAGACCAGTTTTCTCAACCATATATAGAGATTATTAGAGTGAATTCTGTGACAACTATTTTCCAACAGTTCCAAAAGAAGATTCGAAAGATGATTGGTTTTTCAGCAACGATTCCAACGTTTACGCCACTGTTCCATGAATTAGAAGCGAAAGAAAAAGTTACAGTGATTGAAACAGAGACAAAAACGACTAAACATCATATTTTTATTCCAAATGATTTAGTAGCAGTGAATTCCGCTTCTAGTCATCAGTATCATTTGCAAATTGCAGACTGTATTCAGCAAATTTACAATCGAAATGGCGGGAGAATGCTGGTATTAATGCATTCTATCGAAGCTCTTTTAGCAGTAGAAAGTCTATTAACAGATTTCTGTAACGAGTGTCAAATTGAATTGCTTGCACAAAAAGGTCCGCAACTTGGACGTAGAATTCAACGCAGATTCCAAGAAAGAACAAATTCGATTTTACTAGGTGTGTATAGTTTCTGGGAAGGGTTTGATAGCGGTGGTCAATCGATTGATTCATTAGTCATTACAAAACTCCCATTCCCAAATCCAGTGACCACTGA
>CAUTST010000106.1:0-3524 GCA_963540995.1 uncultured Streptococcus sp. | reverse complement strand
ATGTCCTTCACATCATCAGAAATAACTCCACCTTGGATACCAGCACCCCTAGCAACTACTTCGTCTGGGTTTACAGATTTGTTTGGTTCTTTACCAGTTTCATTACGAACAGCTTCAACAACTGCAGGAATACGAGTAGATCCACCAACTAATAATACTTGGTCGATATCAGAAGCTGATAAACCTGCGTCAGCTAATGCACGACGAACTGGTTCTTTTGTACGTTCTACTAAATCAGCAGTTAATTGATCAAATTTAGCACGAGTTAACGTTACTTCTAAGTGTAATGGGCCAGCTGCACCAGCAGAGATGAATGGTAGGCTGATTTGAGTTTGAGATACACCTGATAAGTCTTTCTTAGCTTTTTCAGCAGCATCTTTCAAACGTTGCATAGCCATTTTATCGCTTGATAAATCAATACCGTTATCACGTTGGAATTCTTCTACTAAGAAATCAATGATTTTTTGGTCGAAGTCATCCCCACCAAGATGGTTATCACCAGCTGTAGATAATACGTCGAATACGCCGTCGCCTAATTCAAGAATAGATACGTCGAATGTACCACCACCAAGGTCGAATACTAAGATTTTTTCTTCGTGGTCAACTTTGTCTAAACCATATGCAAGAGCTGCTGCTGTTGGTTCGTTAACGATACGTTCAACTTCTAAACCAGCGATACGACCAGCATCTTTAGTTGCTTGACGTTGTGCATCGTTGAAGTATGCAGGTACTGTAATAACTGCTTTTTCAACTTTTTCTCCAAGATATTCTTCAGCATATCCTTTTAAGTATTGTAGAATCATAGCTGAAATTTCTTGTGGTGTATATGATTTACCTTCGATTTCTACTTTATATCCTGTTTCACCCATATGACGTTTAATTGAAGAAATTGTATTTGGGTTTGTTACAGCTTGACGTTTTGCAACTTCACCTACTTGAATTTCTCCATTTTTGAACGCTACAACAGAAGGTGTTGTACGATTTCCTTCTGGGTTTGCAATAATTTTTGCTTCGTTACCTTCTAAAACAGCAACTGCTGAGTTTGTTGTTCCTAAGTCAATACCAATAATTTTACTCATATTTAATTCACTCCTATTAATTAAAATTTATTTTTTTATGATTCGTCTTCTTATTGAGAGACGATGACCATTGCTGGTCGTAATACGCGATCTTTTAATTTGTATCCTTTTTGATACACTTGCACCACTTGATCCGCTTCTTGCCCATCTTCTGCTGGAACAGTTTGAACTGCATGATGTAAGGTTGGGTCAAATGGTTGATTTAGGGCTTCGATTTCTTCGATTCCCTCTTCTTTTAGTGCATAAAGGAAACCTTCATACACCATCTCAACACCTTTCTTAAGGTTTTGAGCTTCTTCTGATTCACTTGGAGTAGCGATTGCTCTCTCAAGGTTATCAATCACATTTAATAAGTTTTGTGCAAGACTTTGACTGCGATATTTTGCAGCATCTTGTCTTTCTTTTGCATTTCTCTTTTGGATATTCGAGATTTCAGCAGATAGTCGATATACTTGATCATTCAACTTCTCTACTTCTTGTTGTAATTTCTCTTCATTCGTAAGTTCTGTTGTGGTTTCTTCAGTAACTTCTTCTTGAGGAGCTTCATCTGCAACAATTTTTTCTTCTTTTAATTCTTCTTTACTGTTTTGTTCATTTGTTTCCAAGATTTCATCTCCTTACTTTATAAGTTACGATAATAATCTTCTATCGTGGTTGCTAACTCTTCCCTGAGTCCTTTTACAATTGATAAAACATTCGAATACGGCATATTCTTTGGTCCAAGAAGAGCAATCATTCCTGTATCTTGGTTTGGCGTTTCGTAACTAGCAGTTACCAAACTAAAGTCACCAAGTAACGGATGATCCATTTCTGAGCCGAGTCTAATTTGAATATCATGATGATCATTCGTTACTAGTTGATGTAACTTGTTTTGATCATCCATCAATTGATAAATTCCTTTAAGCTGATCGACATTTGCATGATGGTCAAAGTAATTGAGTAAATACCTTCTTCCAGCCACATGCATTCGATCCTGTTCAAATTGGTTCATCATCTCTTGAATCACTTTTACAATTTGAATTTGAGAATTCATATAGCGAGTCATAAGAATTGGTAAATCAGTTTTCAGTCGTTTGGCTACGACATCTAACGGTAGACCAATCAACTCATCATTGATGATGCGAACCACCTTATCTAAATCACTATCATCGATCGTTCCTGGTATTGTATAGACTTTATTTTCGACTAAACCATTACTGATGACTACGATTGCCATCACTTGATTTGGGTTTAATCGAACCAGTCTAAAACCAGATAACGTTGCGCTTTTCACTTCAGGTCCAAAAGAAATTGCCGTGTAATTCGTTAGTGTTGCTAAAATGTCAGCAGATAAACGAAATACATCTTGAATTTCTAATGTAGACTGTTGAAAAACTTCTCGAATTTGATTTCGAACGCTTAAAGAAACTGGATGCTTTTGTCCGGGTAAGATGTAATCAATATAGTAACGATACCCTTTATTCGAAGGGATTCGTCCAGAAGAAGTATGGTTTTTTTCTAGATAGCCCATTTCTTCTAATTTCATCATCTCATTACGAATCGTTGCAGAACTAAATGGTAATTCAGCAACTTCCATTAATTTTTTAGACCCGACCGGCTCCAAAGTTTCCGTATATAATTGTATGATTAATTGTAAGATTAGCAATTGTCTATTGGTTAACATCATAGTCACCTCTCTTTAGCACTTGACTAAGACGAGTGCTAACCATATTTATAATTTAACACATTGGTCAAATTAAGTCAATACAGAAACCCTCAGACTTAAGACTGATTTTCAGTTTAATATTTTCTAGTTCCACAGATGTATAACGCTTATAACATCAATGATTCTAGCACCTTATGTAATTTGTAATTAAGATTCTTCCGAAAATTTTTATCCATATGAACGACAAACATCAAACAAAAATAAGACGTCATAATTTCCTTTGAAAGGAAAAACAATATTTTCACATTTCTTTGCTAATTTTCATCATTTCCATTATAATTTCATAAATAAAAGAATAAAAAAGGAAAAGATTAATTATGAAATCATTCAAAAAATTAGTAGCCTTAATTTCTCTAGCGTTTTTAACAGCAATTTTCGCTTCTAATTTCACTACTGCATATGCAGATGGTACGACTCAAATTAATATCACAAATATTGATGTTGAGTCACTTTCTAATTCTGAAAAAGAATCAATCATTTTTAGGAAACCTTTGGGAGAAGTTAACTCTACTACTAATTTACAAAAAAGTGGGATGTCCAGTTGATAAACCTTCTCTTCCAAACACTGGGACATCTACAGGTTTAGTGACACTTGGTGCTGGGATTCTTGTCTTAGGCGCAGCCTATGCTCTATTAAAATCAAATAAAGGTAAAAAGTTAGTTACCATTTTATTTGTAATTGGAGCTGGTAGCATCCTTGTTGGATCTGTAGACGCTTCGCAAGTAATCTTAAACGGTGA
>CAUTST010000105.1:0-3580 GCA_963540995.1 uncultured Streptococcus sp. | reverse complement strand
ATAGCTATACAGAGAATGAGCCCTTGTCGACCACCGATTCCAATCAAGCAGAATGGGGTATAGGTTCCAGCGATTAATAAGTAAATCGAAGAGTGGTCGATTCGTTGGAATACTTTTGCTGCTTTTGTAAATTTAAAACTGTGATAGAGCGTTGATGCCAAAAATAATAAAATCAGAGAAGCTCCATATACACTAAATGCAATAACTTGAGTAGTATTATTCACTGCTACAGCCTTCATCAGAAGGAGAACGAGAGCAGTGATGGCTAATGCCACTCCAATACCATGAGTGACGGCATTTAAAACTTCGCCGATAATTTCTGACTTAATCGATTGAACTTTTCGCTCTTTTTTGAGTGTTGATTCTTTCATAGAAACACGCTCCTTTCAATATATTTCATTATAGAAGTGAAATTCGTATTTGTCCAACACACTTTTTAGGACTTTTCTGTGAAATTGTCGTACGTTCGTTGTTAAGAAAGGCTTAAATAAGCGTTTTTAAGTTTCCATAAAAGTTATTTTATAGTAAAATAAATCATATATATTAAAAATGGGGGTTCCCACAAAAGGAGAATAAAAAATGAGTGTTCATATTAATGCTAAAAAAGGCCAAGTTGCTGAATCAGTTTTAATGCCAGGAGATCCATTACGTGCAAAATTTATTGCTGAACATTATTTAACAGAAGTGGAACAATACAATGCAGTCCGTAACATGTTTGGTTACACAGGTTTATATAAAGGTCAACGTGTTTCTGTTCAAGGTAGTGGTATGGGGATTCCATCTATTATGATTTACGCTAATGAATTATATACTGAATTTGGTGCAGAACGTATCATCCGTATTGGTTCAGCTGGCGCAATGCAAGAAGACGTAAAAGTTCGTGAAATTGTGTTAGCACAAGGTGCTACTACAGATTCATCTGTTTTCAATAACATCTTCCAAAACCAAGTGACTTTTGCACCGATTGCAAGCTTTAATTTATTAGATAAAGCTTATCATATTGCAAAAGACCGTGGTGTAGGCGTTCACGTAGGGAACGTATTATCATCTGACCGTTTCTACAATGCCGAATTAGATAAGAAAAAATTAATGGATTACGGAATGCTTTGCGTTGAAATGGAAGCTGCTGGATTATATGCGTTAGCGGCTCAACACAAAAAAGAAGCGTTAGCAATTCTTACCATTAGCGACCACCTATTAACAGGTGAAGAAACAACTGCACAAGAACGTGAACAAACATTTAACGATATGATGGAAATCGCGTTAGAAACTGTACGTGCATAAATTTTGAAATAGAAAGAAGGAGCCCGAATGGGAAAACATCCAAAACCTCAAGGCGCGGTTCAAAACGGTCTTGAGTCGAAAAAAGTTTCCGTTTGGATATTATTTTTAGCGGTATTATTAACCGGAGTATTGACTTATTTTGGAACGAGCTACGCTATGAAAGGCTCACAAAATGAAGTGGCACAGTCTGAGACAGAGAATGCCACTACAAAATCAGGTGATACTCTTACTGATGACGATTTAGCAAAACTAGAGCTTGTATATAATACGCTTATGACTGGTTTTGTTGATAAAAATATTAGTAGAGATGATATTATTAACGGAGCCTTAAAAGGAATGGCAGAAGCTACAGGTGATTCATACACGAATTTTTTAGTAAACGATGAAACGGCTGCAATCGATGAAACAATGACAGGTTCATTTGGAGGAATCGGTGCAGAGTTACGTTCTGAAAATAACCGTGTGATTATTAGTAATACTCGTGAAGGAACACCAGCTCAAAAGATTGGTCTTCAAGAAAATGACATTATCTTAAAAGTGGATGGCGAAGACATGGAAGGTAAGAGCATTTCTTACGTTGTTTCTAAGGTCCGCGGGGAAGTAGGAACAGAAGTCACACTTACCATCCAACGTGGTACACAGGAATTAGAAGTAAAAATAACTCGTGCTAAAATTGCAATTGAAACGGTTAAGGGAACTGTAGATTCAACAGATGCGACGATTGGCCATATTCAAATCAACTCATTTGCAAAAAATACAGCAAAAGAATTTGAACAAGCTGTTACTGAGTTGCGTGAAAAAGGAGTTAAGAAATTCATTTTTGACGTTCGTCATAATCCTGGTGGTTTATTAGATCAAGCGATTATGATTGCGAATATGTTTGTAGAAGATGGGAAACCAATCTTAAACGTTGAAGATCGTGACGGAAACATTAAATCATACAATGCTTCAGAAAAATATGGTACTTTCAAAATAACAGAACCATATGTATTACTTGTGAACGAAGGCAGTGCTTCTGCTTCTGAAATTTTAGCAGCGGCCTTGAAAGAGTCTGCAGATGCAACATTAATCGGTAAGAAGACTTATGGTAAGGGAACGGTTCAGTCTGTTGTTGAAGTTGGCGAAAACGCTGAACTAAAATACACGATGGCAAAATGGTTAACACCTAACAAAACGTGGATTCATGAAACAGGCATCGAACCAACGGAAGAAGTATCAATGCCGGATTATTACGACATCAGGATTATCGATACACGTGAAGTTGTTAAAGAAGGTGCTGTTTCTGACAATGTGAAAACAATTGAAACAATTCTTAAAGGGTTAGGATACGATGTGACAGCAGATGGATACTTTGATAGTAAAACAACTGAAGCTGTAAAAAATTTCCAAAAATCAAAAGGATTAACTGAAACAGGTGAAGTTGATGAGCAGACTGGTACAGCGTTAATGAGTGCAATTCGTGATGCATTAAAGGAAAATGATACCCAATACAAAGCCGCTGTAAAAGCTTTACAATAATAAAGGAGGATGGGAATGTACGAAGATAACCATGTGGAAAATTCGACCCTATCTTCTATCGAAGAGAGAATGAACGTTCGTAAGAATAAAGAGAATGACCATAAGAAAAAACATCCAATTTTAGAAGAAATTTTAAGTTGGATTTGGTCAATTACTGTTGCCAGTGTTATTATGGCTATCTTATATTTCTTTGTTGGGCGTCCATTCACAGTCAGTGGGCAATCGATGTATCCGACCCTTCATAATGGAGATCATATGATTATGTCTAAACTTGGCGATATTAACCGTTTTGACGTAGTTGTATTGCAAGCTCCAGATGAAGATAAAGAATACATTAAACGTGTCATCGGAATGCCTGGTGATACCGTTGAAGTAAAAAATGGTGTACTTTACATTAATGGTAAAATTGTAGAACAGCCATTTATAAATACGAATAGCGATAAGAAAACCGTTTTTATCGATGACTTTACATTAAAAGAGTTGACTGGTGAGGACAAAGTTCCTGAAGGAAAATACTTTGTAATGGGAGATAATCGTGGAGTTTCTAAAGATAGTCGAATGATTGGGTTTATTGATGAATCAGCCATTGAAGGAAAAGCCGTATTTACAGTCTGGCCATTGAATCGCATTGGTGGACTAAAAGACTATTCCAACTTATATCAATAACGTTTTAAGGAGGCAGCAATTCTGCCTCTTTTCTTTTTTTGTTTATGGTTTATAGTCCTCGAAAACGATTCCAATTCAGTTGACTTTTTTGGGGAATATGCGTAAAATAGCA
>CAUTST010000104.1:0-3651 GCA_963540995.1 uncultured Streptococcus sp. | reverse complement strand
AACTGATGCCTTAAAACGGCTTTATAACAACAAGAAAACTAACCATTGATAGCTGAAAATGCTAAAAACGGCTAGTTTTTGTTGTTTTCTCGTTGAGAATTTACTTCAAAACATTTTACGGTGTATGTATATGACCTTTTATGTGGTTTTGTTTTGTGATATAATAATTAAGTTAGGAGGGTTACTTATGGTTGAATTTACTCTTGAACCTTTCACAAATGATACTTTCCGCCTGCTAAAGTCGCTGAAGGAAAATCAAGTCGAAGTGAAAGGCGATTATTATATCCCCCTATCTCAACAAGAGATAGCTGACATCAACCACATGTCAAAATTAAAAACAAATAGACTATTGCGTGATTTGATTGAGGGAGATTATGTTTGCCCTTATCAAAATAAGCGTGGTAAGTATGCAATTACTGAAAAAGGTCAAAAAGTTTTACGCCTAATTCAGAAGAAAAATGCTTGACGAAGGAGAGAATGATGGTACAATCATTAGTCAAGTCAAGTCAAGTCAAGTCAAGTCAAGTCAAGTCAAGTCAAGTCAAGACAAGACAAGACAAGTAATTAAGGTTATTTCTTTAACCTCTTTTTATGCTACAAAAAGAAAGACAGAATTTACTACTAAGCGTGTAAGTTCTGTTTTTGGTGTTTAAGGAGGTTTATTGTGGAAATAAAAGATATTCTAAAAAATGGCGAGTATAACTTGCTGACAGACTTTTCAAAAGAAGAAATTAAATGGCTGAATGATAAAATAAAAATCCGTAAAGACGGCAAAGCAGGTGTTGAGTGTATTGTCCGAGGCATGAATAGGGACAATGATTACTTTGAATTAAAACCAGAAGAAATTGTGAGACAACTATACGCATATAAGCTCATTGAGACTTATGGCTATCCAAAAGAATTACTCGATTTTGAAGTTTTGACAACATTTGCAGGTCGTGAAAAAATTAGAGAAAAGCGGATTGATATAGCGATTTATGAAAATAGTAAGAAAAAGAAAATCTCAACCATTATTGAGGTTAAACGACCAAATGTAACTGATGAAAATAAAATTGAAGGAGATGAATCCTCAACTCCTAAAGAACAAATGGCTTCATATTGTAAGCAAAATCAAGTTCAAATAGGTGTCATTGCGAATGGTGGAAATTTATTGAAATTCTATAAATCTCCTGATTTTGATAATGAATTATCGTTGACTACATTTCCGAGTTATAAGGAAAGTATCGACGATTGGGTCAACGGTCAGCGGTTCACTCTAAAACAGTTGATGATTTATGACCGCCTAAATAATGAAACATTAAAGGAAATTATTTCAGATGTAGAACAGCGTTTTGGTGCGAACGATTCTAGTGATAAGGCTTTTGATGAGCTATTTAAGTTAATTTTTACAAAACTTTATGATGAAAAAATGTCTGCTGATGATGCAGATGCAATTTCAAATCAGATGCGTTACGGAAATAAAAGCCTCAAAGAAATTGACGACAGACAGTTCCGAACCTTGGAATTTAGAGCCAAAGAACAAGAAAGGGCAGATGATGTTTACAAGAATATATCTGACTTATATGAACGAGCAAAGAAGAAATGGTCAGGTGTCTTTCCGTCCAATTCAAAACTAGAGATGCAGAAAGCAACAGTAAAGTCGTGTGTCAAGGAGCTTCAAAATGTTAAATTGTTCAACTCAAATTTAGAAGTGGTTGATGAAGCTTTTGAGCAATTAGTAAACAAAGGTCAAAAGGGAGATATGGGGCAATATTTCACACCACGATATGTTATTGATATGTGTGTGAAAATGCTAAATCCTTCCCCTGATGAAAAGATGATTGATACAGCTGCTGGAAGTTGTGGCTTTCCAATGCACACGATATTCCACTCTTGGAACATCTTAAACCCTAATAAAGACAATCTATTTACAACCGCTAAACGTACACAGCGAGAAGAAGATTATGTCAAAGAGAATGTCTTCGGTCTGGATTTCAGCGAGAAAAGTGTCCGTGTTGGTCGTATGTTAAATATCGTTGCTGGCGATGGACACACAAACGTTATCGAATTAAATACTTTGGACTATGAAAATTGGACAAAAGATTATGTCAGAAATGAAGAATGGTCTGATAAATACAGAGAAGGTTTTGATAGACTAAAAAATCTTAGTCGCAATCCCAAAGCAGATAGTGACCGTGAGCGATTCAAAGAATTTGATTTTGATATTGTAATGGCGAATCCACCTTTTGCTGGAAAACTTACAAACAAAGAACAACTTAGACAATATTTGTTAGGACGGAAAGAAGGGGATGCAAAAGCCGATTTGCAAAATACTATCGGTAGAGATGTTTTGTTTATCGAAAGAAATATTGATAGAAGATATTATTTTTGATTCATATAACCATTTAAAACTTTCTAAAAAGAAATATAAAGATGCGGAAGAAATTCTATTAGATTTATTTGATTTCGATAATTTTCTAAGAAATATATTAAAAAAACAGTTATCAGTTAAAAGTCTAAAGGATGCAATGATTTTTAATCGTATAGATGCAGAATACTTCCAGCCCAAATATGATGATTTAATAAACAAGATAAAAGAAAAAGATTCTGCTTTGCTTATAGATGTTGTAGATATTCAAAAATCTGTCGAGCCTGGGTCGGCATCTTATAAAGCAGAAGGTATTCCATTCGTTCGTGTTTCAGACATCAGTAAATTTGGTATTGATGAACCTAAAATCCACTTATCTCCTGAACTATTTTCAAAGACAATTTCTCCTCAAAAAGACACTATACTTTTTTCAAAAGATGGAACTTGTGGAATAGCTTATAAGTTTATTGATAGTAATAGAATCATTACTTCAAGTGCATTATTACATTTATCAAAAAAGGAAGATGTAAATATTGACTTAGATTATCTAACTTTAGTCTTAAACTCTCCTATTATTCAAATGCAAGCAGAAAGAGATGCTGGTGGTTCTATTATCAAGCATTGGAGTGTTCCGCAAATAGAGCAAGTCGAGATTCCTATCGTTGAAGAATACCTCCAACAAGATATTGGAGATAAAATCCGTTCATCCTTTTTTTTAAGACGAATAAGCGAAAAACTGATAAAAACTGCACAAAAAGCAGTTGAAATTGCTATAGAAGAGGGGGAAGATGAAGCTCTTACATTTATAGACAAAAACTTATAATACAGCCCCTATGGACTGCATCGCTTCCAAATCTTCTTCATCTATGAGTTGATTTCGGTCTTTTGCGAGTTGTTGGTAGAGTATATCTTGAATATTATCCTGCTTCAAGATAACTGATACCAACGACCAATGAGCTAGTTTCCTGTAACGAGGAATCCGACATTCCTTAGCGATAGCGTATAGGCGTGTTTTTGGCAAGTCTAAGAGGTACTCACGCTTATTGAATGATAATACTCCATCTTCCTCGTTAAACTTGAAATAGGGGTTATCAATGGCATTTCTAGCCTTTTCCGTTTCTTCTTTCAATACTTCCATATAGCGAGAACTTGGTTTTGGTAATGATAATTCTTTTTGCCTTACTTCAGTTGAAGTAAGGTTTTTCTTTGTTTTCAAAATCTCGATAAAGATATTTTCTGCATCATTCTGTGAGGTTGGGTAATGACCGTTAGTAGTTCGCCAATTTCTGATATAAGTGAAAAAT
>CAUTST010000103.1:0-3753 GCA_963540995.1 uncultured Streptococcus sp. | reverse complement strand
ATGATAATTATCACATATGATAATTTTGCTCTTTTATAGTATTATTTTGCTCAAAAAAGAACCCTTCTCCAAATGGAGAAGGATTCTACCCTAAATATCAATTAAAACTTACTAATCTATTAGCAAATCTTCAAACTGACACGTCTTTAATTCTACAGTTTTGTTATCAAATCTAGCTACTGCGCTATCACTTCTTTTTGGATTATAAAGTCGGACAATTGTCCCACGAGAATCCTTCTTAATCGTTGAGCAGACAACCTTCCCTTCTACTTCAACGAGTGAATGAGTTGGAGGAAGATTCATTTCATCTGCAATCGAAAGTACAAACTCATCCGTATTATTACGGAACGATGCAGCCTGATAACCAATTAATGGTGTTAGCATTTCTTTTGCAAACTGAGCGCAGCTATACTCATTATCCGCATTTCCAAGGACCCTTAAATAATATCGAGCTTGGATTAATTCATTCATATGACGAGTTCCTTCTGTTCTCACTTTAGTTCCTGATTCACGACCCGGACGATCCTGTAAGTCTGATTTCCCTAGGTACGGAACTGAACGATATACGGTCATTGCTATTTGAGCATAATCCTCACCGATGAATTGATACTCTCTCACCGCTTCTGTCACAATCTGTAAATCACACGCATCAAATCCATTTGTAACATAGGATTGAAGAGGTTCAATCGTACGAGGTTTTTCATCCCAACATTCTTCTTTCCACTGTTCAACTTGTGGCAAATAAGTTGGGCGCCCGATAGTTCCAAATTGAATATCGGCATAAGATTTTTCATTCTTTTTATGAGTATTAAAGACGAGTCTCAAACGATGTTCATCCGCGATATTAACCGTTCGAATATTAACACCGATACTTTCCTCTAAGATATGGTGATTTAGTATAATCTCTAAGATTACTTCCTGCTGAACTCTCTCTCCATCGTTACTACGACTTTCTAAATCGATCGGTAAGTCTATTATCCCTGTTACTCTCATCGTACTCTTAAGAGCATTCTCAACGATTTTGCAGCCTAGAAATTCCGCTGTTATCTCTTTATTATCAAACGGTTCCGAGTAGTCATAACTATCCCCTTCATCGCCATCATCAATGACAGAGATGATATTTGGATAATTTGCTTGATTAACTTTGTCGAATAAATAAATTTGCCCATCTTTGAACTCAATGAGATAGTGACTATTTTCAATTTGATTTTTTGTATTCATATTATTCATCACCTATCTCCTTAAAGTAATATGTCTGATAGCCCATCGATGGGAGTTTCTCTGCACAAAGAGTTAACTGAACACGATATAATCGGTTAATTTTATTTGGCCAATCTGCATCTAGCTCATTATTGACGCCAATTTCTTTTACCGATTTCTTCAAGTAACTATCTGTCACTTCATCCACTTGATTGACGACGAATTTCGATTCAACTCCATCAGCGTCAAGGATCGTAAACTGCTTGTACGGTGTATATAGCTCAATATCGATAAATCCTGATCGTTCATTTGGCAATAAGTTATACACTTGAAATTGTGTAAAGTCGAGTTGTTTTACTTGTTGTCCAATTTCACGCATCTTAAATTCTACGAGCTCTTCCGCTAACGATTTTGCCTTCACATATCGTGCTTTAATATCCTCATTCGTCCAATCCGAGTTACAATTGCCGATGGAATCGTGTGCTGAATTCAATAACATTAATTTCCAGATATTATCAATTAGAATCGATTCATATTTCGAACCAGCATCGCTCGCTAAAACAGATAATGGTTCGACAATATTGCTTAAGTAATTTTCTAAGTGATTATTTAGTTGTTTAAGGTCTACCCTTGTTGAAAAGATACTCTTATGCGTTCTGCTAAATTGCCCAAATGTAAACTCACCACTGTATGTTGGTAATGGTAATTTTTTCTCCAGATATTCTTGTTGAATGCTTGCTAGTGCATTTTCTAAAGTATCTATCTCTACCAAGTACTCTCCACTTTCGTTTCCAATCTTTACTAATTCTGGAAGATTTTTTCGAATTGGTTTTTGATCCTCTCCATTGTAGAGTAATACGATATCAGACATTGAAGAATTCCCTAATTTATCAATCATTTCTTGATAATACTCTTTAATCTCTTCTTTTCCGTTTGGTGGATAAGCCATATTCCCATAATGGTGAAGATTATGTGTAAACATCTTTGTTCCATCAGGAGATTCCCACATAAATTCTCTATTATCTATGAGATGTTTTGCAATGCCTCGTCTGAAAAATGCATATTTTAATCCCATATGATGATAGATTTGCGGCATTTGACTCGACATCCCAAAGGAGTCTGGAAGATAGCCTATGGATTGGTGTCCACCATATTTTTCAGCCAGTTTAATCCCGATTTCGAGATTTTTTAGTAAACTCTCTCCAGACACAACAAGTGTGTCTGGTTGAGTATACCAAGGCCCAATGATTAATCTTCCTTCTTTTACTAATCTAGCGAATTGTTCTTCACGTTCAGGATGTAGTTCTAGATACTCTTCCACAATAGACAGTTGCCCATCCAAGTGAAAGCATTTAAAATCTGGATCTGCATCTAATGTGTCTAGAATTTCATCGAAGTCCTTTAATGAATAAATGAGAGAACGCGCAGAAGTAAAATACCATTCTTTATCCCAGTGAGTGTGTGGGATTATTTTTATTTTTTTCTCAGTCATCTATTTACCTTTCTATAACACTTCTAATTTTCCAATCTTAATAAGGTGATTACGATAGTAAATATTTACAACTGCAATGAAGAGTGAACCTACTGCAATCCCTAAAACATAAGGGAAAATATTTGTAATTAAAGGCCATGCCCAAATTGCTGATTCTGGGAACCATTGAACGGCTCCTAATCCAACCCCTGTCATTGCACCAATGATTGATCCGACTACATAAAGAGGAATTGTAAACATAGGACGTTCTAACGCAAATGGAATCGCTCCTTCTGAGATTCCCATAAATGCTAGGAAAATAGAAGTTTTACCTGCTTCATAGAATTGTTTGTCATATACACGACGACGAACTAAAACTCTGTCTAATAATGTAGATAATCCTAAACCGATACTTGGTGTCACAATCGCAATACATCTTGCTGTTACTGGTAAAATTTTGTCTGTTGTAAATCCTAATGCAACGAATCCTGCAGCTTTATTTACTGGTCCTCCTAAGTCAAATGCAGTTGTTGCTGAAAGAATTAATGCATACATAAATTGTCCTGATTTTCCAGCTGATTCTAGAACTGATTTAATCCATCCATTCACAAGTCCACCAAATGGAGTAATGATATAAACCATCAAGATCATTGTTACAATTGCTGCAATAAGCGGAATTAAGAAAGTTGTCTTGAACGCCAACCAATTCTTTGGAAGTTGAATTTTTTCGTTAAGGAATTTAACAAAATATCCAATTGCAAATGCGATAATAATCGCTCCTAGGAACCCAGAAGGTACAGGTGCAACTTCCTTCCATTGGCCATCTTGAAGAACAAGAGTCGCGATTGGTTTAACAGCAACATAACCACCAATGAACCCTGTTGCAAATGCTGTCTTTCCTCCAATTGAGAAAGCTGTGAAGGCTGCAAATAGCGGAATTGCAAATCCAAATAAAGTAAATCCAAACGATTGCATTAATTGCGCTACTTTCAACAACGTAAAGTTAAATCCTGTATAATTTCCACTATTAATTGCATCTAAAATACTAACATCTGGACTTAAACCAAAAATTACATAAGGGA
>CAUTST010000102.1:0-3774 GCA_963540995.1 uncultured Streptococcus sp. | reverse complement strand
ATATATTCATATCCTTTTTTGTTCGCATATTTGTTACTATTGCGATTTCAACAAGGTATTTATCGAAGGGCAACCTGTTGATGAATATATTGAATTATTAATCCGTGAAATGAAACTCAACAAACAAAAATATAATATTCAACCGCTTGAAACATTATATGTCGGTGGAGGTACACCGTCTTCATTAAATCCGAAACAAATGGAGCGGTTATTGGAAGGAATCCATCAGCATTTACAGCTTCAAAATGGAGCAGAGTTTACGATGGAATTGAATCCAGATGACGGCACACCTGAACTTCTCTCGGTTATGAAGGAAGGTGGAGTGAATCGTCTGAGTATGGGAGTCCAAACCTTCAATAATAATTTACTGAAAGCCATTGGTCGTAAACATACGAAAGAAACGGCGATTCGTACAATTGAAAACGCTCGGAAAGTCGGTTTTGAGAATATGAGTATCGATTTGATTTTCAGACTTCCAAAACAAACAATTGCAGATTTTGAAGAGAGTTTAAAGATGGCGATGGCGCTAGAATTGCCTCATTATTCCATTTACTCCCTAATTTTGGAACAGAAGACGGTTTTTTATAATCTAATGAGACAAGGGAAACTTCCATTACCGACGCAGGATGAAGAAGCAGACATGTTTGAACTTGCAATGAAAACGATGGAAGAGTTCGGCAGACATCATTACGAAATCAGTAATTATGCACTTCCTGGATATGAATCGAGACATAATCTCCATTATTGGAATGCAGACGAGTACTTTGCATTTGGTGCAGGAGCTCATGGATATGTTGAGGGCGTTCGTTACCAAAATAACGGGCCAATTCAACATTATCTGACTCCGTTAAGAGAGGATAAATTACCAATTTTTCAAGAGACATTGTTAACAAAAAAACAACTTATCGAGGAATTTATGTTCTTAGGATTAAGAAAGTTTTCTGGTGTTTCAAAGACTGAATTTATGGAAAGATTTGGAAATTCTATGGATGAAATTTATGGTGAAGTGATTCAAGATTTAATAGAAGATGGGTTGCTTACAACTACTTCTGATGGGTATGTTCTAACGCACCAAGGGAAGTTTCTTGGAAATAACGTTTTCCAATCATTTTTGCTTGATGAAAACCAAAATGAAATTTTTTGAAAATAGAGGATATTGTTAAACATTTCTTAAAGAATGTGGTATCATATCTTATGGCATTTTAAATGCACAAAATAAATTAAAAGAAAAGGGGATATCTATCCAATGGAAAATATCGTTAAGATCTTAACAGCACCAACATTTGTGTCTGCTATCTTCTCAACAATTTCAATTATCTTAGTGGGTTATTTCATCCGTAAGAAAAATATTGTTGATGCAAACAGTGGTAAAGTCTTATCTGACGTTTTACTATCAGTTGCGATTCCTGCGTTAGCGTTCAGAGCCTTCATGGTTGACATTAACGAACAAACATTCACAACTGGGTTAAACGTATTTATTTTTGGTTTTATCGCTTATGTAATTTTAATTCTTTTAGGAGAATTATTCTTCATGAAGGAGAAAGGTGACCGTAAAACTACTTTATCAGTATTAACAACTTTCGGTTCAACAACTTTCTTTGGAATTCCAATTATTAACGGATTATTAGGTGCAACAGGTACTTTATTTGCCAACATCTTCAACCTAGCTTACCGTGTATTCTTATATTCTTACGGATTAATTCGTATGAGCGGATTAAAATTCGAAAAGAAAAACTTAAAAATGATTTTCGGTAACATCATCGTTATCGCAACATTTGCTGGTTTATTAATCTGGATCTTCCAAGGTTATTTACCACAAGTAGCAGTACAAGTTAAAGTCGGTGAAGAAACAAAAGAAATGATGTATGCTTTCTTACGTATTGATAAGACAGCTCCATGGTTATACAAAGCTATTAGTTACTTAGCTGATTTAAGTTCACCGCTTGCTTGGTTAGCAATCGGTATCACTTTAGGAAACATTTCTATAGGTGAAGCGGTTAAAGATAAGATGGTTTGGTACTACAGCGTTGTTAAATTAATTTTAGTTCCTGCAGTTTTCGTTGTAGTCATCTTCGCAGTTAGCCCATTCTTACCAATGAGCCCAGAAGCTTCAAAAGGCATTCTAATTATGTTAGCTACACCACCTGCAACTGTAGCTGTGGCATACGCTATCAAATATGATAAAGAAGCAGCACTTGCAAGTAACGCTTCATTACTAGGAACTGTATTAGCAGTATTTGCAATCGTCTTATGGATTGTTGTTGGATCTGTTATTTTCCATGGATAGGTTAAACCTTAAAAGTAGATCATTTCTCGATCTACTTTTCAATTTATATAAAATGGAGGATGTAAAATGAAAGTTTTAGCATATGGCGTTCGTGAAGTTGAATTACCAATTTTCGAACAAGTAAACAAAAAATTTGGATACGAACTAACATGTATTCCAGAATACTTAAATTCTGAAGAAACTGCTCGCAAGGCAGAAGGTTTTAAAGCTGTTATCTTACGTGGAAACTGCTGGGCAAACAAAGAAACTCTAGATATCTATAAAGAATTAGGCGTAGAGTATGTTTTAACTCGTACGGTTGGTGTGAACCACATCGATGCTGAATACGCAAAATCATTAGGAATGAAATTAGGTTATGTTCCTTTCTATTCTCCAAACGCAATTAGTGAATTAGCTGTTACATTAGCAATGACATTATTACGTAACGTTGCTTATACTGCAGCAAAAACAAGCCAACAAGATTTCACAGTAGACACTCAAATGTTTGCTAAAGAAATCCGTAACTGTACTGTTGGGGTTGTTGGTATCGGACGTATCGGCTTAACAACTGCAACATTATTCAAAGGTTTAGGCGCAAACGTATTGGCATATGACGCATTCCCTAAAGAAGGTGTTGACCACATCTGTACTCAAGTTCCATTAGATGAACTATTAGCAAAATCAGACGTGATTTCAATTCACGCTCCTTACATTCCTGCAAACGGAAAAGTAATCACTAAGGAATTCATCAGCAAAATGAAACCAGGCGCAATTTTAGTGAACACTGCTCGTGGTGAATTACAAGATATCGATGCCATCATCGAAGCTTTAGAATCAGGTCACTTACGTGGTGTTGGTTTAGACGTTTTAGAAGGTGAAAGCGAAGTATTCTTCAAAGACTTACGTGGGCAAGAAATCGCAAATCCTGCTATCCGTAAATTAGTTGAATTGTACCCACGCGTATTATTAACACCTCATATGGGAAGTTATACTGACGAAGCAGTATTAAATATGGTTGAAACAAGTTTCGAGAACTTAAAAGAATATCTTGAAACTGGTTCATGCAAAAACGACATTCAATGCTAATGAAAGCAAACGAAAACATCTCTTAGAGAAATCTAAGAGATGTTTTTTTGTTTTATAAATATTTAAAAACGGCTAGAAACATAAAGATTGCTCCAGCAAGAACAAAGAGATGCCAAACTACATGATAGAAATTGTGATATTTACGCTTGTAAAAAATTGTTCCTAGAGAGTAACTTAATCCGCCTAGAAAGAGGTAGAGAATACCTCCCCAACCCATACTTTCATATAGTGGTTTTAGAGTAAAAATGGATACCCAACCCAGTGCTAAATAAAGAAAAACTGAAATTTTAGAGAATTTCTCTAAAAAGAAAGCTTCAATGACGACGCCACCGATAGCAAATATCCAGATAGCTATACAGAGAATGAGGCCTTGTCGACCACCGATTCCAATCAAGCAGAATGGGGTATAGGTTCCAGCGATT
>CAUTST010000101.1:0-3774 GCA_963540995.1 uncultured Streptococcus sp. | reverse complement strand
GAGTAGTTTCCGTTTGTCAATTCAACTTTTTCGCCATCTTCAGTTGTGATTTCGTCAAACTTGATGTCAGCGTTGTTTAATAAGTTGAATGTTTTGCTTGCGCCTTGGAACACTTCACTGGCTTTTGATAATAAAGCTTCTTCTTTATCTGAAAGCACGTGTCCTTTTTTAATACGCGCAGTTTCTAATAATACGCGGAACTCTTCTAATCCTGGTTCTTGTTTGAAATACTCTTCGAACTCTTCATCAGATAATGCTAAGATTGCTGGGGCAAACCATGCTGAAGCCCCTGAGAAGTCGATGTATGTTGAAAACGCACGTTGGTTTAAGACTTGGTTTTCGTTATTGGAAGTATCTTGGTCTGCTTTTAAATGTGAGTAAACATAAGCTGTTTCAATCTTATCATCTACTACGTTTAAAAGGTTTAAGAATGCTAATAATGATTTTCCGTCTTTCAATGCTGTCTCTTTTGCAGCAGCAACCGCAGGAATTTGTGATTTAACAAATTCTAAGTCCTTTTCAAATCCTTCGTTTGATTCATAAATTGCGGAAAGGTCCCATGTTAATTCTACTGGAACTTCTTCACGTTTTAATGGTTTTTTATTGGCCATTATCATCCCTACTTTCTAAAAAGTTGATAGTCCTAGTGTACTATGAAATGAGTTTATTTTAAAGGGTTTAAGTCAATTTTTACACAAAAAGAGACCAAATGAACCGATTTTGATTCATCTGATCTCTTTGATTAGTCTTCAAGGAATGTCGCTTTATCTAAACTATCTGTACTGATAATAGCTACAAGAATGACATCTTCGCGAATAAGAAAATCCGCAAATATTCTTGTATTCAAAGATTCATCCTTACTTTCACGATATCCGATTAAGTTTAAATCATAATCTTTACGTAAGTCTAAATCGCTTAATTGTTTTCCAACCCATGATTTTGGAGGATAAAATTCCACAAGCGAAATATTGCCATCGAGCGAAATCACATCGGATAGTTTATGGTGAAGAATGTTCTTCACGAGACGAATTCCTGTCTCTTTTTCTGGATTTATGACATGTTGCGCACCCATCTTCGTCAAAATTTCTGTCGTTGTACGACCCTTTGCTTTAGCAATGATTTCTGGAACACCTAGTTTCGTGCAATGCATCACTGCTAGAATACTGGCTTCTAAGCTAGAACCTGTGGCCACCACCACTGTATCGCAGTCACCAATTCCGATTTCTTTCAACACTGCTTCGTCTGTCACATCGGCAATTACGGCCTTTGTGACAAGTGGTTCGATACGGTTGACGTTTACTTCATCACGGTCAACCGCAATAATGTCGCAATCATATTTGCTAAGCTGTTTGGCAATGGTCATCCCAAACACACCTAGTCCTAAAATCCCAACTGTCTTTCTCATTACAATCCCTACTTTCTATCCAATTAATAATGGTGCTTTTGCATACTTCATTTCGAGAGCTTTGGTCTTTCGATTTGAAAAACTTAATAGTACAGTCACCGGTCCAATACGGCCTATAAACATCAACAACATAATCACAATTTTCCCGAGGAAGGATAAGGTTGGTGTTAAATTCGCCGTCACCCCTACCGTACAAACCGCTGATATCGTTTCAAACAAGGTATATAGTAGTGGCACATCTGGGTCCGTTAAGCTGAGGATGAACACACTCGTTAGAATCAGTGTTGTAAACACGATAAAAATCGTTAAGGCTTTTCTGGCCATCTCTTGTGAAATACTGTGATTTCTAAAATGAATCATTCGCTCATCATACACTTCTGAACGAATGAATAAGAGAACTACTAAGAAAGTCGTCGTCTTCACACCACCAGCTGTCCCACCAGGAGACCCTCCAATCAGCATTTGTATACTATACAGAAGCAGGCTCGTCGGATGTGCAGTCGTATAATCAATCGTCGCAAATCCGGCTGTTCTCATCGTTACGGTTTGGAAGAAGCTCACGAGTACCTTATCGAAGAACGATAGATTTCCTATCGTGTTTGGGTTATTCCATTCGGTCAGTAACGTTAATACCGTTCCACTAAGTAAAATAATCCCCGTCAACCAAAGGACAATCTTTGTATGATATTGCAAGCGTCTATAGAAGGATTTGCGTTTTTTACTCTTTGTGGATTTTCGCATTTCACCAAAGCTTCGTTTGAAATCAAACCAAACAGAAAAACCAATTCCCCCGAGAATGATAAGAGCAGCCACCACTAATGTTAAAAATGGATCAGTCGCATAATTTATCAAACTATTGGACCCCAAGTTGTCAAATCCTGCATTACAAAATGCAGAGATTGCAAAGAAGAACGCGGTAAAAATTCCTTTTCCCGTTCCAAGTTCTGGAACGAAGCGGAAGGATAAAATAACCGCTGCTACAAATTCAATAAAGAATGTATATTTAAAAATCGTTATCAAGTAGCTTTTAAAATCTTGACCATCGTCACGGTTCAAGCTATCTTGCAAGGCTAATTTATCCACAAATGACATCTTCTTCCTAGAATTATAGAGGAAAAAGGCAATAATACTCATTAATCCTAATCCACCGATTTGCATTAACATCATACAAATCACTTGTCCAAACGTGTTATATGTCTCGGCGACGGGTTGTGTCGAAAGTCCTGTCACACATACCATCGATACCGTTGTAAACAAGTGATCAAAATACGAAGCCTTTGACGTAGCCAGCTGCGAAATCGGCAAATTGAGTAGGAACGAGCCCACTAAGATTACAATCGCAAAACTGGAAACAATCCGTTTTGGAATGGAATTTTTTAATAAGAAACGAATCATCTTCGTCCCTCCTATTCTAATCAAAAATACTATCCTAAAAAAAGAGCAGAATATATTCGATATTCTACTCTTCCTATCGGTGAATTACAACCATTACTATTTCATTTTATCTGCGGAACAAATTATTCCACTACTTGATATTCTTTCGTTTCACCGAAGAACTCGTCATATAACGCACGGATGGCTTTCTTTTCGTATTCATCTAAAATACCAAACATCATCGAAACCTCAGACACCCCTTGGTTATATAACTCAATATTGATTTGAGTGCGAGCAAGTGTTGAAGCCACACGAGCCGTTGTACCGACCATGTTGACCATCCCTTCCCCTACTAACATGATGAGGCAAAGGCCACGCATATAGTGCGCATCATCTACGTCTAATTCCGCATACATTCGTTCTACGATACCGTCGAGTTGTTCATCTGTTGCATCTTCCCCACGGATAATCACCGTCACATCATCAATTCCTGTTGGAATATGTTCAATTGAAATGCCTTCTTCTTCAAAAATCGTCAATACTTTACGAAGGAACCCGATTTCGTGGTTCATCAAGTATTTCTTCACATAAATACTTACGAAGCCTGGCGAACTTGCGATCCCTGAGATAACACTTGGAGAAGTGACCTTTCCTTTCATAATGTATGTTCCCTTTGATTCAGGGTTATTCGTATTGCAGACATGCACTGGTATTCCTTTTTTGATAGATGGAAGAAGCGCTTCTGTGTGGAATACAGAGAATCCAGCGTAGGATAACTCACGCATTTCTGTATAAGACAATACATCGATAGCGAGCGGTTTATGCACGATTTTTGGACTCGCAACATAAATCGCATCCACATCTGTGAAGTTTTCGTACTCTTCTGCATTCACGGCATTGGCTAAAATGGAACCTGTAATGTCAGATCCGCCACGAGAGAAAGTCACCACGTTCCCTTCTTTAGTTACCCCGTAGAATCCTGGGAATACAATGAC
>CAUTST010000100.1:0-4185 GCA_963540995.1 uncultured Streptococcus sp. | reverse complement strand
ATGTGAGGGCGAGTGGTCAGCTTTCGACCCTTTACCGAAATTAACGCAAGCGTCCGATAAGGACGTGCGGATAATTGTCGGAAAGGAACGCGAAAGCTACGAGCCCGAACTCAACTCCAAGGATGTGAGAAAAGGCGTTCATAGGCGATGACGGTTCGCAGGTTAGCCGCAAAGGACTGTTTACAGTCGTGCAAAATCCTTCACAGTGTGAAGGATTTGGGACGTGGGCATTGCAAATGATATTGAATGGTTAGTTTATAAGACAATACAATTTAAATTATTTGCAGTATTAAACCTAAACTCGAAAGTCAATAAACCACTGCGTCTAAGTAAAGGCACAAAACTTTTGAACAGACAAAAAATTATCATATATGATAATTCACATATCTGATAATTTCACCATACATATTTTATTTTTAATAACATTATTTTAAGAAAAAGGAGACCTCTATGACGCAAATTCTAGATGGGAAAGCATTAGCTGGAAAAATAAGAGAAGGACTAAAACAAGAAGTACAACAACTGTCAAAGAGTGGAGTCACACCTTCACTAACAGTCATTCTTGTTGGAGAAGATCCAGCTAGCCAAGTTTACGTGCGTAACAAAGAACGTGCGGCAACTGAAGTAGGCATTCATTCAAATGTGATTCGCCTTGCAAAAGAAACGACACAAGAAGAACTATTAGAATACGTAAATACATTCAACAATGACGCTAGCGTTCACGGGATTTTAGTGCAATTGCCACTGCCAAAACACATCGATACAGAAGAGGTCTTAGAAGCGATTTTTCCTGAAAAAGATGTAGACGGGTTCCATCCTGTGAACTTAGGAAAGTTACTGCAAAAGGATGAATCGATTGTTCCATGTACACCACAAGGAATCATGGAATTCTTCAAGGAATACAATATTGACCTTGTTGGGAAAGAGATGGTGATTATCGGCCAAAGTACGATTGTCGGCCGTCCAATGGCGCTTTTAGGATTGAATCATGGGGCGACCGTTACCGTCTGTCATAGTCGTACCAAAGAATTGGCCACAGTGGCAAAACGTGCTGATATTTTGATTAGTGCAGTCGGGAAAGCAGGGCTTGTTACAAAAGATTTCGTGAAAGAAGGAGCCGTTGTAATCGATGTCGGTATGAACCGTAATGAAGCAGGAAAACTCTGTGGAGATGTCGACTATGAAGAAGTGGCTCCACTCACAAGTGCAATTACACCAGTTCCAGGTGGGGTTGGCCCAATGACGATTGCAATGTTACTAGCGCAAACCGTAAAAAATGCAAAAAGTAAGAAGGAGTAGGACATGGAACAACAATACTTAACCGTCAGTGCGCTGACGAAGTATATTAAAACTAAATTTGACCGTGATCCGCACTTAGACTGCGTTTATTTGACGGGAGAAATTTCGAACTTTAATAAAAATAGTGTGCATAAGTATTTCAACTTGAAGGATGAAAATGCAATTATCGCAGCAACCATGTTCCAAGGTTCCTACAAGAAAATTCAATTCCAACCAGAAGAAGGGATGAAGGTTCTTGTGATTGGGCGCATTACGGTCTATGAGAAATCTGGGAAATACCAAATGATTATCGAGCACATGGAACCAGATGGCGTCGGAGCTCTTTATCAAGCCTATGAACAGTTAAAGAAGAAATTAACGGAAGAAGGCGTATTTGCCGGGCCGAAGAAACCAATTCCTGTATTTCCAAAGAAAATTGCGATTCTAACTAGTGATACGGGTGCGGTTATCCGTGACATTCAAACAACGGTAGCTCGACGTTTTCCAATCGCGCAACTCGTGTTATATCCAACCGTGGTGCAAGGAGTACATGCTGTTCCAAGTATCCTTAAAAACTTAGACTTAGTAGAACGCTCAGATGCCGATGTGGTCATTATTGGTCGTGGGGGAGGTTCCATCGAAGATTTATGGGCCTTTAACGAGGAACCGGTTGTTAGACGTGTCGCTTCATTCTCACTTCCAATTATCTCGAGTGTGGGACATGAAACTGACACGACCTTAACAGACTATGCCGCGGACCAACGTGCAGCTACACCGACTGCAGCAGCAGAACTTGCAACGCCGGTTTTAAATGACATCCATTTAACTCTTGGAAACTTAACAAGTCGCTTGCAAACAACGATGCTGAATCAGTTGAATACAAGAAAAGAGTTATTAAGTAAATTAGAGAAGTCTGGTATTTTTGTAAAACCAGAGCGGATGTATGAAGTCTATGCACAGCAAGTCGATCAATTGCGATTAAAACTAATGCAAGGCATGCAACAAAGACTTCACTTGGCGAAACAACAATCGATGCAATTTACGCACCGTCTGCAATTAGTGTCGCCAGAACAATTATTAATTCAACAAAAACAAAAGCTTGAATGGTTGCATAAGCAATTAGTCGATAGCAATCAAAACTATCTACAGGATAAGCAAATAAGATTCCAACAATTAGTTGAGAAACTAGATTTACTTAGTCCACTCAAGATTATGACGCGTGGATACGGTATTGTCTTTAAAGACGGCGATATCGTAAAATCCGTTGACCAAATTGAAGAAAAACAACCAATTGAAATCAGACTCAGTGATGGTTTAGTGAACGCTACTGTCACAGCGAAAAATAAGGAGAGTTTATAATGGCTAAAAAAGAAATGAAATTCGAAGAAGCAATGAGTGCCTTAGAACAAATCGTGCGCCAATTAGAAAGCGGAAATGTTCCTTTAGACGAAGCGCTTGATAAATTTAAAGAAGGAATGGAATTAAGCCAATTTTGTAATGAAACATTGACAAAAGCGGAAGAAACTGTTCGTGCAATGATTACAGTGAATGCAGAAGGAAAAGAGGCATAATCTTATGGTGAAGGATGTTATTCAACAACTTCAACAAGATGTAGCGATTCACTTAACGCAGCTGATTGAAAAAAGAGCTTCAGACGCAAGGTTGAAAGAAGCGATGCTATACGCAGTACAATCAGGTGGGAAACGCATTAGACCCCTTCTAACACTTGCAGTTGGTTCTGTTGGAAAAGCAAATCATGAAGCAGCATTAGACTTGGCATGTGCCTTAGAGATGATTCATACGTATTCTCTGATTCATGATGACTTACCGGGAATGGATGACGATGACCTTCGTCGTGGCCGTCCAACACTTCATAAGGCGTTTGACGAAGCGACTGCGATTTTAGCAGGAGATGCATTACTCACATTAGCCTTCGAGGTTGCCGCTAATGCCCATTTAGAAGCGAGTCAGTTAGTGGAAGCCGTGAAGATTTTATCAACAGCTTCTGGTATGAGCGGCATGATTTCAGGCCAAATGAAAGATATTGCTAGTGAAAAAGTGAAGATTACTCTGGAAGAAATGAAAGAAATCCATCGTGAGAAGACAGGCGAGTTATTATTAGCTGCTGTACGTCTTGGAAATCTTTTTGTCGATGATGCGAAGATGAAAGAAGCTTTCGTTTCATATGCGACTCACTTTGGACTAGCATTCCAAATTCAAAATGATTTGCAAGATGTTTGCTGGACCAGTGAGCAAACCGGTAAAGAAACAGGTAAAGATTCAGAACTAAGTAAAAATACGTATCCGAGTCTCTTAGGAGTAGAAGGGGCAAAAGAGGCCTTAGCAAGCGAAATCGCGTCTTGTAAGCGTGCATTGGAAGAAGTGGCATTTACGCCAGAAAACCAACAAACAAAGGCGCTACTCGTTGAATTTTTAACGTATTTAGAAATATAGGAGTAACAAATGGAAAAAGAACGTGTGGATATTCTAGTCGTCCAACAAGGATTGACAGATTCCAGAGAAAAAGCAAAACGTCTTGTCATGGCAGGGCAAATTGTGGATGCGGTGAATCATAATCGATACGACAAACCAGGTGAGAAAATTCCTGTAACGAGTTCCTTAATGATTAAAGGGGAACCGTTGAAATATGTGTCTCGAGGTGGCTTGAAATTAGAAAAAGCCTTAAAGGAATTCGATGTCAGTGTTGATGGGAAGATTTTATTAGATATTGGCGCCTCTACTGGCGGCTTTACAGATGCAGCCTTACAAAATGGTGCTAAACAAAGTTATGCGCTGGATGTGGGGTATAACCAATTAGATTATAAACTTCGCCAAGATGAACGTGTTGTTGTCATGGAGCGTATGAATTTCCGTTTCGCAACACCAGATGATTTCACAAAAGGGCAA
>CAUTST010000099.1:0-4255 GCA_963540995.1 uncultured Streptococcus sp. | reverse complement strand
CGAACCCAGAGCCAACTCCGAACCCAGAGCCAACTCCAAATCCAGAGCCAACTCCAAACCCAGAGCCAACTCCAAATCCAGAGCCAACTCCAAATCCAGAGCCAACTCCAAATCCAGAGCCAACTCCGAACCCAGAGCCAACTCCGAACCCAGAACCAACACCAACACCAGACCAACCAGCTGTAGAATTACCTCTATACGAAACGGATGGTGTGAAGGTAACGGTTGATAAGGAAAAAGGTATCGCGAAATTTGAAGACGAAAATGGGGATACTCCAGTAGTCGTTGAAGTACCAACTAAACTTCTTGATAAGAACATCAAGATGCTTAAAGTTGAAAAAGTGAACGAAACAATTAAAGGCCTTGAAGGAAAAGAATATCAAGGTTATGAAATTACTTTCGTTGACAAAGATGGTAAAGAAGTTCGTGTTGAAGGGGATGCGAAAGTAACATTCCCAGTTGACAAAGAAGTAGATGGAGCATACTTCGTAACAAGTGATACAAAAGAATTGAAAGAAAAAGTTGAATTCTCTAACGGAGAAAACAAAGTCGTTACACTTAACGTTAAACACTTCAGTTTATACGCAGTTACATTTAAAGTTGCCGCTAGTGAAACTCCAGCAACTCCAACTACTCCTGCAACACCAGAAACACCTACTACACAAGTTTCACCAGCAACACCAGCTGCTCCAAGTGAAAAACCAGGAGAAAATAAACCAGCTCCAGTTTCACCAGCAGCAGGCCAAGCAAAAGAAACATTACCAAATACAGGGGTAGCAGATGCAACTCCAGGAATCCTTGGAGGAATTCTTGCAGCTCTTGGTGGATTAGGCCTAGCCGTTCCTAAAAAAGGTAAAAGAGACTAGGAACAAACGAAAATATCGAATGCATTGGACACTCCTAACCGGTCCAAACCATTTGTAAAAGTAGTCTGCCCTTAAACCGGTTCACACTGTGAGCCGGTTTTCTCTTGTTTAATGTATAAATTAATTAAAACAATAAATAACTTAATCTATTAATAAATAAATTAATAAATTTATTGCAAAATCGTTTCAAATAGCGTAAAATTTATCTATTCGATGAAGAGAACCAATTGTATAAATATACTTTGTAGAGAGCCGATTATTGGTGGAAGATTGGCAGTCCCTGTTTATAGCAAGAATCATCTCTTAGAAACTGTTCTGAAATACCAGTTAGAGTAAGAAGAGTCGCTTAAATGGCGTTAACAATTTACCTAGGCAAACGAAATTCGTTTGTAAATTTGGGTGGTACCGCGGAAGTTATTTCGCCCCTGCAACTAGCAGGGGCTTTTTTTATGCTGTCGGGTTAAAGAATGAAAAAAGCAGACAAACAAAGGAGGAAATTCAATGAAGATGAAGGAAACATTGCAAATTGGGAAAACAGAATTCCCAATGCGTGGGAACTTGCCAACAAAAGAAGTGGATTATCAAAAAGAATGGGAAGAAGCAGACGTTTACGGACAACGTCAAGCAAAGAATGAAGGGAAACCAACATTTGTACTTCATGATGGACCACCATATGCTAATGGTGCGGTTCACATGGGACATGCCTTAAACAAGATTTCGAAGGACTTTATCGTTCGTAGTAAATCAATGAGTGGATTCCGTGCGCCATACGTACCAGGATGGGATACACACGGACTTCCAATCGAACAAGCGTTAGCAAACGCTGAAGGGGTTGACCGTAAGAAATTATCCATTGCTGAATTCCGTAAATTATGTGCGGAGTATGCATTACGTCAAGTGGACAACCAACGTGCTGAATTCAAACGTTTAGGGGTTACAGGTACATGGGATAATCCTTACTTAACATTGAAACCAGAATTCGAAGCAGAACAAATTCGTGTATTTGGTAAAATGGCTGAAAATGGCTATATTTACAAAGGATTAAAACCAATTTACTGGTCTCCATCAAGTGAATCTTCACTTGCCGAAGCAGAAATCGAATATAAAGACGTAGAAAGCCCATCGATTTATGTGGCGTTCAAGGTGAAAGACGGAAAAGGTGTTGTATCAGAGGATGCGTCATTCGTTATTTGGACAACAACTCCTTGGACACTTCCAGCAAACTTAGGGATCTTCGTTCATCCTGACTATGAATATGCAGAAGTGAAAACAGACAAAGGTACTTTTGTAGTCGCAAAAGAATTAGTGAACTCACTAGCTGAAACACTAGGTTGGGAATCTGTTGAAGTAGTGAAAGAATTCCGCGGAACTGAATTGGAATATGCGACAGCATGGCATCCATTCTACGAGCGTGAATCACTTGTAATGCTAGGAGACTACGTAACACTTGATGCCGGTACAGGTTTAGTTCACTCAGCTCCTGGACACGGGGAAGACGACTTCTACTACTCACGTAAATACAACTTAGATGTATTATCACCAGTGGACAACCAAGGACACTACACTGCAGAAGCTCCTGGTTTTGAAGGCATGTTCTATGCCAAAGCAAACAAAGTCATCACAGACATGTTAGCTGAAAATGGTTCATTACTAAAACTAAGCTATTTCGTGCATAGTTACCCACATGACTGGAGAACGAAGAAACCTGTTATCTTCCGTGCAACTCCACAATGGTTCGCGTCGATCGATGCTTTCCGTCAAGAAATCTTAGATGTGATTGAAAATGATGTGAAATGGTACCACCCATCAGGACAAGTACGTATTTACAACATGGTTCGTGACCGTGGCGATTGGGTTATCTCTCGTCAACGTGTATGGGGAGTTCCACTTCCTGTATTCTATGGTGAAAACGGAGAACCAATCATCACTCCAGAAACAATTGAACACGTTGCGAAATTAGTGGAAGAATTCGGTTCTGACGTATGGTTCGAGCGTGAAGCAAAAGATCTATTACCAGAAGGATTCACACATCCAAGCAGTCCAAATGGTACATTTACAAAAGAAATGGATATCATGGACGTATGGTTCGACTCAGGTAGCTCACATGCGGGTGTATTAGGTATTCGTCCAGAGTTAACATTCCCAGCTGATTTATACTTAGAAGGATCAGACCAATACCGTGGATGGTTCAACTCAAGTTTAACAACAAGTGTAGCGGTTCATAAGAAAGCTCCATATAAAGCCGTTCTTTCTCAAGGGTTCGTAATGGACGGAGAAGGCAAGAAGATGAGTAAATCTCTAGGAAACGTCATCTCACCTGCAAAAGAAATGCAAACAAAAGGGGCAGACATTATCCGTCTATGGGTATCTTCTGTGGACTACGAATCAGACGTACGTATCAGTACTGAAATCTTAAACCAAGTATCTGAAGCATACCGTAAAATCCGTAACACAATGCGCTTTATGCTAGCGAACACTACAGACTTCGAACCATCTAAACATGCCGTAGCGTTTAAAAACTTACGAACTGTTGACCAATATATGATGATTCGTTTCAATGATGTTGTGAAGACAATTGAAGAAGCATATGAAAATTATGAATTCTCAACAATTTATCAAACAGTGATGAACTTCTGTACAGTTGATTTATCACAATTCTACTTAGACTTTGCAAAAGACGTTGTGTATATCGAACACGAAGATAACTACGAACGTCGTGCAATGCAAACCGTTATTTACGATATCTTAGTCAAATTAACGAAATTACTAAGCCCAATCCTAGTTCACACGAGTGAAGAAGTTTGGAAATACTTGAAGGAAGAAGAAGCTTATGTTCAATTAGCTGAATTCCCAACAGTAGAAAACTACGAAAATACAGAAGAAGTATTAGCACAATGGGCTGAATTCTTCAAAGTTCGTAACACTGCATTGAAAGCTTTAGAGGAAGCTCGTAACGAGAAATTAATCGGTAAGAACTTCGAAGCAAAAGTAACGCTCTATCCATCGAATGAAGTTCGTACTTTATTAGAAGGCTTAAACACAAATGTAGCTCAATTATTCATCGTAAGTGAATTAGAAGTGGCTGCTGAAGGCGTTGAAGCTCCAGCAAACGCAGTTGAAGGCGAAGGCGTGAAAGTCGTTGTTGAACATGCCAAAGGGGAAACATGTGAACGTTGCCGTGCTGTGAAGATTGAAGTAGGAACATTAGAAGATGCTCCAACTTTATGTAATCGTTGTGCAGCAATTGTGCGTGAACACTTCCCAGAAGCGCTTGTTCCTGAAGCAGAATAATAGAAATTGAACTGAGTCGAAGAAATTCGGCTCAGTTTTTTTCGGCTCTTTGTCAAATAGTGTTGATGAAGAAATTTAGGAAGGGATTAAGCAACTAA
>CAUTST010000098.1:0-4274 GCA_963540995.1 uncultured Streptococcus sp. | reverse complement strand
ATTTCTCAAAAAATCACTCTATTTTGTCAGAGATTAAATAATTTTTTAAAGCTTTCCTCAAAGGAATTTTTACGATTTTCTATTTCGTTCCATCTAGTTCCTATTTCCAGCAAAAATAAATCTAAATGTCTGCAACTACTACATCTACCGCAAGCTCCTGTACGCTTTTCGCCAAAAAAATGTGCTAAATACTGTTCTTTACACATCGACGTTGTAGCAAACTCTTCAATTTGCCCCAATTGTTTTAATTTACGGCTGCGTTGCAGTTGCATAAATTCACTTTTCTGTGTGTCATTCCACCTAAAGGCTTTTGCAATCTCTTGAATATTTTGATGAATTTCGTTTTCTTCTTCATTCTCCATTTCAAAGGAGCGTCCGATTTTACGTTGCATCTCAGAAAAATCATCTGGATGAACGAAAGCAATACAGCGACTAAATGCTAAGTCACGTCCCGCACGTCCAATTTGTTGCACATAATCTTCTAGTGTTTGCGGAAGCTGGTAGTGAATAATCGTACGAATATTAGACTGGTTAATTCCCATTCCAAAAGCACTCGTAGCTAACAGGATATTAATGTCTCCTCTGAAAAATTTCTGCTGAATAATCTGTCTATCTTGAGGTTGACGCTTCGAATGAAAAGTATCCAGTTTCGTGAATCCTTCAGACAACAGAGTTTCTTTTAACCCTTCTATCTCTTTTATCGTCGAAGCATAGACAATACACGGAAATTCCACCCTTTTGAGCACTTCACTAAGCATCTTACTTCGAAGTCCGTCAACAGAGAGAATATCAATTTCTCGATTTTTCAAAAACGCATGCCCTTGAAAATAAGTGGTCTGCTCTTTATTTAATCCTAAAAATCTATAAATATCTTGAATCACTTGAGGTGTCGCTGTTGCTGTTAATGCTAATGTTCTTGGATTCCCTAAGCTTTTTCGTATTTTACCAATGAATAGATAATCGCTTCTAAAGTCATATCCCCACTGTGAAATACAATGAGCCTCATCAACAACAAGTAGTCCAATTTCAAGTTTTTCTAATTGATTAAAGAATCTTGGTGTTTGTAACATTTCTGGTGATACAAAGATAAACTGATATGCATTTAATGTACTTAAAATAAAGTTTTTCTCTGACTCTGTCATTAAAGAAGTGATGGCAACTGCTCTATGAATCCCCAGTTGTTTCAAACTGGCCACTTGGTCTACCATTAAAGCAATCAGTGGCGACACAATTACGACTCTACATTTTTCTTTTAAGCCAATATATTGATAGATAAACGATTTCCCATTTCCGGTTGGAAGAATCGCTACTGCATCAGTCCCTTTCTCTAGAGCCGTGATGACTTCTTTTTGACCTTCCCGGAACTCCTTATATCCAAATTGATTCAATATGGAATCCATGTCAACCACGCTCCTTTAAGGCTTTAATTTGATAGTATCTAAATAAAAAGAAATCCATTTTCTTCCCTTGGGCTTCAAACAGTTCTTTTGCCTCTTTATATTTTGGATAAGCACCATCGGTAAACAGCAGTTTATATGGTTTAGTAACAGTGCTTTCTTCCACACGTTTATAACATACGTCTCTTGTAAGGAGTAGATACTTTAAGAGGTGATCATTAATCGTACTCTCTTTTAATTTGCGAAGATGCGCAATCTCTGTTCGTTTCATTCCTCTTTCAAAGAGGCGAACGGTTTCTTGAACTGAAATCGTTTCATGAGAAATCCATTGAAACATTTTTGTAAACCAACAATGAGTAATTGGGTATTGTTCATCCTCTTCAAAAACATCACTCACCCATTTCATAAAGACAAGTCTTGAGAGGGGTTCACAGTCTTCAACGCTAGAAAATTCCCATAATGACTGGAGTTCTTCTTCCAAAGCGGCTGTTGATTTTGCACCATTAAAAAGGCCGACCCAATGTCCTTTAACAGAGTCTTCTTGCCTACTGGTCCAGAGCTTGAACTCTTCCACAACTCTATGAAACCAATCAGTTGTAATATTTTCTTCTTGATACCATCGTTTAAATAATTGCTGTAACCATACATTTTGAATTAGAGGTCGATATTTTGATTCCTCATAGCGGTGGTAACTAATCCATTCGATCCACAGTCTTGTCACATCTCTTAATTGCACAAACGAATAAGGATGCATTAAGTAATGGACAGGATGACTGCCTTTAGTAACAATCGGTAAGTCTGGAATTTCTTTAGCTAAACTCAACTGAGAGTCCTCTTCTAACACAAGTCCATCTTGAATCAATGCAGCTAATAATTGATGGTAACCCTCTTCCTTCAAATGAGGCAAACTTGCAAAAAATACTTCTGCTTTATCTTCAGTTACGCCAATTAAAGTCGACATGGTACGATTTCCAGTTAAAATACGATATAATCGATTTAACGGAATCGTTCCATACGACTTGATCGCATGTAATATCCAAATTTGATAAAAGGAGTATTGACTCATGGATAAAAAATCCTCTCTTTCAAAATTTTATGCAAAAGTTGATTGCGAATCTTGTATTGCGTGTGGAATTTGCCAACTACGTTCTCCTGAAATTTTCGAGTATGACGCAGAAGGGATCGCCTTTGTAAAACAGGATAATAATACTGGAACACTTCCGCTACCAGAAGATACGATAGAATCCTTTAAGGAGGCTTACACGGCTTGTCCAACTGGTGCTATCAAAAGGAAAAACACTCCATTTACTGACAAATAAACAAAACGGACTCATCCTGTGAGTCCGTTTTTCTCTTTGTATTACTCCCTAATAGGCCTTTTATTTTTCATCGTCTAACGCGAGTTTTATAAGCTTTTGTACTTCAAAAGGTCGCAATTCACGATAATCTCCAGGGCGTAAATTTTCCAATGTTAAAAATCCAAACTCTTCACGTTTTAATTTCATAACAGGTAACTCTACAGCCTCAAACATACGCTTCACTTGATGGTTCCAGCCTTCATGAATCGTTAAAGCCACAATTCCTGTTCCTTTATCTGTATCTACCGATAAAATTTGAGCTCTTGCATTTGACGTTTTCTTGCCATCTAAGACGATTCCACGTTCCAATTGACGCATTTGTCTAGGAGTCGGAATCCCTTTCACTTTCGCAATATATTTCTTTTCTACGTGATGCTTTGGATGGGTCATCAAGTTTGAAAACTCTCCGTCATTCGTTAATAAAAGTAGCCCTGTTGTATCGTAGTCTAAACGACCTACCGGATACACGCGTTGCTCTACTTCTTTGAAATAGTCGGTTACAACGGTTCTTCCTTTATCATCACTGGCACTTGAAAGAACGCCCTTTGGTTTATAAAACATGAAGTACACAGGTTCTTCTTTGTAAATTGGAATACCGTCTACCTCAATTTTATCATTAGTACCTACTTTAAAACCGAGTTCTCTTACGACTTCACCGTTGACTTTCACACGGCCTTCTTGAATAAATGTCTCACATTTTCTGCGGGATGCCACACCAGCGTGTGCCATTACTTTTTGTAATCTTTCCACAAAAAAACCTACTCTTTCTCTTCTTCTACTTCATGATGTTCTTTAGAGCGCATTTCCAACTCTTCAAATAAATCATGATTATCTCTGAACAATTGATTCGCTTCTTCAGAATCTAAATCGAATAAATCAGAAGCATCTGGCAGTGCATCCAGAGATTCTAATCCAAAGTAATCCATGAAGTAAGCTGTTGTCTTATACAGTTTTGGACGACCTGGTGAATCCAGTCTTCCAGCCTCTTCAATCAAATCTCTTAGTAGTAATTTTTGAATTGAACCACTACTTTGAACCCCACGAATCGATTCAATATCTATACGTGTGACAGGTTGCTTATACGCAATAATTGCTAACGTTTCTAGTGATGCTTGAGACAATTGAGAAGAATATGGAGAAACTGCATATTTTTCGATATAGGATTTTAAACTTGCTTTTGTCACGAGCTTATAATGAGAAGCCGTCAAAAGAAGCTCTAATCCGCTATTTTCGTCTTCTAAGCGTTTCTTTAATTCATCTAATAGCTGACGAACGGCGCTTCTGTCGAGTTCTAAAATATAGCTTGCTTCTTCTAATGAAATCCCATCATCTCCAGCAACAAATAGTAAGCCTTCTAGTACTGAAATGTAATTAGTCACTCTCTTTCTCCTTTTCTTGTCTTTTCTCAATCAAAATATCCTCATACGGAGAACTTTGAATAAAACGTACACGATGTTCTCGAACGAGCTGTAACATCGCTAAAAATGTTGTTGTAATCGCATGTCGATTGAAGGCTGGG
>CAUTST010000097.1:0-4294 GCA_963540995.1 uncultured Streptococcus sp. | reverse complement strand
GATTATGATGCGGTACAGGCGAGAGTAAACGAGATGTTAGAATGAATCAGTTTAAAAAGGAATTAAGTATAATCTAATTGCTTAATTCCTTTTTCATCGTCTAATGACACTAATTATCATCTCCTTATCTTCTTTTTTTGCGCTAAAAGTGGTAGAATGGGTGAAAACCCTTGAAGGAGGAATTTTATGACAAAGAATTTTAAAGGGTACTCTTTAGTTGAAAAAAGAGACCTACCAGATATTCGTTCTGTAGGTTATTTGTACAAACATGATAAGACGGGCGCAGAGGTCTTAGTTCTTGAAAACGAAGACGATAATAAGGCGTTCAATATTGCGTTCCGTACGCCACCGTATAATGATAACGGGATTGCGCATATTATCGAGCACTCTGTGTTAAATGGTTCGAAGAAATATCCATCGAAAGAACCATTCGTAGAATTATTAAAAGGCTCACTGAATACGTTCTTAAATGCGATGACGTATTCTGATAAGACGGTTTATCCAGTATCGTCTCGTAACCAAAAAGACTTCAACAACTTGATGTCTGTGTACTTAGATGCGGTATTCTATCCAAACTTCAAGCACGATCCACAAATCTTGATGCAAGAAGGGTGGCACTATCACTTAGAAAATGCCGATGATGAGTTGATTTATAAAGGCGTAGTGTACAACGAGATGCGTGGGGCGTTCTCACAAGCGGACTCTGAATTATACCGTCTGTTTGAACCAACGTTATTCCCAGATACCGTCTACAAACATATTTCTGGTGGGATGCCTGCTGCGATTCCTTCGTTAACGCAAGAAGAGTTCGTGGCGTTCCATGACAAGTACTATCACCCAAGCAATGCGCGTGTGACGCTTTACGGGAACTTAGACTTAGACACAGCTTTTGCGCAATTAACAGAGTACTTCGATGCGTTTGAAGCTAAAGACTACGAATTCGAGTCTGTGGAACAAACGCCGTTCGAAGCGCGTCGTGAATTAGAAGCGAAATTCTCGATTTCTAAAGATGAACCAACCGAAAATAAATCCCTCTTAGCGTACATTTGGGCTGCTGGTAAAGGGACAAACTCTGAAGAACTTATCGCGCTTGGCGTATTAGATGAACTCCTTCTTGGGTCTAACACGGCTCCAATTAAGAAAGCTCTCTTGAAATCAGGCCTTGGTTCAGATGTGTCTGGTGGCTTTGGAGCAGCGACTTATTCACCAATCTTTGAAATCGTCTTAAAAGATACGAATCCAGAAGCTAAAGACCAATTCGTGTCGATTATCGAAAACGAGTTAAAACGACTAGTAGCTGAAGGCATTCCGCAAAAAGCGATTCAAGCAGCCCTCAATAAAGCAGCGTTCCGTTATAAAGAATTAACAGCGCTCGAAGGGGCCACTCCAAAAGGAATCTTGTATTCATTGAACTCCCTCAAAAGCTGGTTATACGGCGGGGATGTATTTGCAACGTTTGAATACCAACGCGTGTTAGATAAGATGCAAGAAGAAATGGCAAACGGCTATTTTGAACGTTTAATCCAAACGACCTTACTCGACAATACGCATGCGGCAGTTATCACTTTAGCGCCTGAACCTGGGCTTGTGGACCGCAAAGATGCATCGTTGAAAGAAGAGTTAGCGGCCTATAAAGCGTCTCTATCAGATGAAGAAGTG
The DNA here is from genome assembly GCA_963540995.1 of uncultured Streptococcus sp. GTDB lineage: Bacteria > Bacillota > Bacilli > Lactobacillales > Aerococcaceae > Granulicatella. The sequence continues at coordinate 2,635 of CAUTST010000097.1, read as the reverse complement.
GCAGATCTTGTCGAACAAACGCAACAACTCTTAGAACGTCAAACGACTCCGGATAAGGAAGAGGATTTGGCGAAATTACCAAAACTCTCGATTGAAGATATCGACCGCGAAGTGAAGTCCCTCCCATTAACAGTGGAAGAGGCAGAGGGTAAACCAACCTTCTTACACTATGAAGACTTCACAGCCGGTATTTCTTACGTGAAGTATTACTTCGATTTATCAGGAGTGAAGACCAAAGACATTCCAGTCGTGGCCTTCTTAACAGAAGTGCTAGGGGAAGTCGGAACCGAAAACTTCACAGACGAAGCCCTCAGTACAGAAATCGACTTCTACACTGGTGGCATCGGTACAAACGCAACGGTCATCACGGAATCCGTAGCGGACAATATTTACTATCCTAAATTCACGGTCAGTGGGAAGGCCTTGTCTGAATACCAACCACAACTCTTAAGCTTGATTGAAGAAATCGTTCATCGTTCAAACTTGGAGGATGTAGAAAAAATCAAAGAGCTCTTACTCAATGTGAAAGCAGATCTTGAGATGAACTTCAACTATGGGTCACACGTGGCGGCACTTCGTCGTTTAGAATCTTACTACTACGAAGGCGCGAAATACTTACAATCGCTTGAAGGAATCGACTATTACGACTTCATTTGCGATGTGGTTGCTGGTTTTGACGAAAACCCTCAAGCCTTTATCGACCGCTTGAAAGCTGTGTTAGAAACGATTTTAACAACAGACCAATTAGTGGCAACCTTCGTCGGAAGCAAAGTTGATTTCGACCACTTCAAACAAGTGTCAGTGGACTTCTTCAAACAACTAGGAAGCCACAAAGTTGAAAAACAAGCCTTCACGAATCCAGTGGAAGTGTTAAACGAAGGGTTCAAGACAGCCCAAGAAATCAACTATGTCGCCAAAGGATATAACCAAACGCTTCTTGGGGTTCCAGTGAACGGCATGAACTTATTCTTGAAATCAGTGCTAGGGCTTGATTACTTATGGAATACAGTTCGTGTTCAAGGTGGGGCATACGGCGGTATGAGTGTTATCACGGATAAAGGGGACGTCGCAGGTCTTTCTTACCGCGACCCGAATATCGTTGAAACGCTTGAACGTTACGACGGACAAGTGGAGTACTTAGAAAACTTCAATTTATCACAAGCGGAGTTTGAAAAGAACTTGATTGGGACTTTCAGCACGATTGATCGTCCACTTTCAGCTGCTCAAAAAGGGGCAGTTGCCTTCACGCGTTATTTCACGCACATGACGCAAGAGAAAGTGCAACAGTTCCGCGATGAAATCTTAGCGGCAACTCCTGAAAAGGTACGCGCATACGCTCCAACGATGAAAGCCATCATGGATCAAAATGCGTTTGTCGTTATCGGAAATGATACGAAGATTGAAAACCATAAAGACATCTTCAAAAACATCCGTAACTTAACGAAATAGAAGCAACTAAAAAATCCCAAGGTTCACAAATGTGAATCTTGGGATTTCTTTTTTTGTAATTTATTTATGTGGCATGACGTTTTCTTCTTGTTTCATCCACATTGGAATACTTGTCATGACTAGTAAGAATAGGAATGCACTTTGTACCCAAAGGATGGCCACGTCGAAGATACCGTGAACGAAGAGTACAACGATAAATGAAACGTAAAGTCCAACAATTGGACGTTTCTTAGGATCGCGACTCATTTCCATAATCATGCGGACAGGCTTTATAGTAGAAATCGCTAAAAGGAGCGTTCCGATAATTCCATAGCTTGAAATGGTATCGATATATAAACTGTGTGCGTGTTCGTGGTATCTGGCACCGATTCTTGCGAAACTATGCATGTACGTCAGAGGTCCTTCCCCGAACCATGGATTTTGCTTAAAGAGAACCATGCCGGCATTCCAAATTGAAACGCGTTCGTCCATTGAGGAACCAAAACTTCCCATGCGAACGCCGATGTCACTTGAGAAGAGGAACATGAGTCCAATGCCAAATGCGGCGATACTGAGCCAGAATGCTTTCGAGTTACGAATGGTCGTGAAGAGGTAAATAATCGCTCCACAGATAATCGCTGGGAAAGCCGTTCTGTTTTGAGTGAAGCTGAGGCCGAATAGATTGATGCCAATCGCGACAGCTCCGATGAACTTCCAGAACCAACTCTTCGTGATGCTGAGTAAGTAGAAGGCAATCATAATACAGAAGCAACAAATAATGCCGTAATAGTTCGGATTAAAGAATGTTACTTCCGCACGGTTTTGGTGCCATACTTGCATCTTTGGTGATAGGAAGGTGTAGTTAAATTTATGAACGATTTCGTAGTGTTCTAAAAACGCGAATCCTGCGGCGAAAATGCTGAGGAGTAAGACTGTCTGTAGAACGATATGGAAAAAGTCCGGTGTCAGTCGTCTTTGATAGTATTTAAAGAATATCGCATACATCACGAATCCAACCGAGATGACAGCGCCGATATAGTTGCCGGCTACCATCGATACGATAAAGCTAAATCCGATAAACGCCAGTAAGAACGGGTGCTGTGTTAAGTCTTTGAATACTTGTTTTAATTTTCCCGTAAAGGCGAGAAGGATGATATATAAGACGAACAATGTTAGGAATAAATAAAACGGAAGGAAGCTGCTGATA
>CAUTST010000096.1:0-4393 GCA_963540995.1 uncultured Streptococcus sp. | reverse complement strand
CCAACTTCTCCATGATAAGAAGAATACTTACGTTTTCTACGAATACGAGCAGTTAGCCCAACAGTTTCATCAAGCGTTGTACCTTCTTATGTTTTACGATGAACCCACGGTTTCTAAGCTAAAGAGTAATATGACGATATCCATAATTACCTTTATGATCATTAAAAATGGTTTGTATTTCATTTTTAACGGCATGATTCTTATCTTCTAGGTTTAGCTGCTTTAAGTGATAGTAGTAAGTTGAACGAGCAAGTTTAATAATCTTTAGAAGAATATCTAAAGGAAACTCTTGCACTAACTCTCTGACAATCTGCGTCTTTCTTCTTTCTCTTTTTCCTCCTTCAAGCGGAGTTCTCTCAACTTTTTTAGAATGGCATTCTCCGCTCTTAAATACTCATTTTCAGCCTGAATGCGTTCTAGTTCTGTCATCTCTTCTGGTTTTTTCTTTGGCTTACGTCCCATTTTAGGTACTCTCCCTCTTGTTTTCTCAACAATAGTATACTTATTTTTCTTGTATTGTGCGAGCCAGCTAGAAAACATACCATAATCTGGAAGGGCATATTCAAGAGAAACGCTCTTTTGAGACCATCCATCGAGTAAGACTTTATCAATTATTTCCTGTTTTAAAGATAGAGAGTAACAATTATTTTTCCTTTTTTCACTATCTCTAGGCCATATCGATTAATCAATTTAATCATGTAGGCAAGATTTCTCGCATCTATACCGAACATATCTGCAAGTCGTGAGTAGCTAACCCCTTGTTTTCTGAGTTCATAAATCTGAACTTTATCCTCATAAGTTAATTTCATAATAAAAACACCCCAAAAGTTAGATTTTGTGTCTAACTTTTGGGGTGCACTTCATTTTTTCTCAAGGGTTATTTTTTATATTAATCTTTCTTTTTAAAGACTTGAACAGTTGCAAGAACAATACCACTAATAAATACGCTGAGCGTTAAAATAATCCCCGCTAATAATAGCGGATTTTTGCTTAATCCTCTTAACCAGTTTGCAAATGTTCCTAAATCACTATTCTCATCAAATGATAAGACTCCACCATTTGTTGAACCTTCTGTTGATGAAGCTTCTTCAGTCGTTGTTTCTTCAACAACCTTTGTAACTTTAAAGACATTTGATTTAATATCTTTTGTTAGTGTTGGGAAAGTATTCTCTACAATGATTTCATCTCCAACAAGTTTATAAGTTGGTTTTTCATCACCTTTTGTTAATACTTTAATATCTTTATCCACTTTAATTTTTTGACCATCAATTTCATGAACACCTGCTTTTAACACTATTTCTTCATGATATTCTGTAAATCCTTTTTCTAAAAGAGCATTCCCGAATTGTGCACGGTAAAATACACTAGTGTTATAATCACTCCAGCTCCCCACACCCAATAATACTTCAATGAGACGTCGACCATTTTCTTTTGCAGTAATAACATGGTTTAATGCTGCATTTGGAGATGAACCTGTCTTAAATCCATCTACATCAAAATACCCTTGAGGCATTCCGCTTGCGAGTTGATTTAATGTATAGAATGTTTCTTCTACAGGAGTTCCTTCCATTGTTGTAACAGCAGGCTCTCGTGTAATTTCAAGAAATTCAGGATAGTTTTTTAAGAAGTAATAAGCTAAAGTCGCTAAATCACGAGCTGTTGTTTGGTTGTACTCATCTGGCACACCTTCAACAACATATAATCCACGGAAAGCTGAAACAACAGCTCCGCTAGGATTATAGAACTTAGAATTTGTCATTCCTAATTCTTTAGCTTTATCGTTCATCATCTTAATGAATTCTTCATTTGAGTTACTAATCGCATGTGACAACATCACTGTTGCTACGTTTGAAGAAGGATACATCATAAGATAAAGTAAATCGCGAACCGGGTATTCAATTCCAGCTCTAATTTGGTTATTACTAATATCCTCAATTGTAGAAATAGCTCTATCTTCTTCTGTTGCCGTAATTTTAGTATCTAATGTAAGTTTTCCTGCTTTAATCGCATCATACACAAGATACGCTGTCATTAATTTAGTAGTACTTGCTGGATCCCAAGGCTTATCGATATTATCACCATAGAGGATTTGCCCAGTCTCCGCATCCACTAAAATAGCTCCCTCAGGTTTGTAGTATTCACTAACATCATACCCATAACGAGCTGTAATCTCGAAAATATCCTCTTCAATCGGAAGTTCTTTCGACGTTGTTGTCGTCGTAGTTTGCTCTGTTATCTCTGTTGCTTCAGTTGTATCTGGAGCCTCTGTTTGTTCAACAACAGTCGTTCCTTCTCCCGGTTCTTGTGTTGTTTCTTCAGCAGCAATTGGTGCTAAAGCAGAAAGTGCAAAATTACAGGTTATTATTCCCAAAAGAAACTTAAATTTTCGTTTATTCATTCCTATCCTCCTTGTAATTTAATTTATTTTACAAAGAAATTCCTAAGAATTCAAATAGAAAGAAGCAAATTCGTAACACTTTTGTAATCTTTACGAAAATTGCTTCCAAGTTTGTTCAATATGCATCATTAAATGATTTAATCTTTCTACTCTTTTTTCCGATATAGAGAATACTAACACATTTTCATCGTTCAATTCAATTGTTCCTAACACTATTCCGTCCTTATGAAGTTTGCTAGAAACACACTCTAAGTATTCTGTGACAGATTCCTTATTCGTACATTCGAATAATTCTTGTAGTTGAACCCCTTTTAAGAGTTTAAGACGTGGTAGTTTATTGGCTAATGTTTTCGACGTATCTCTCCAATAAATCTGCGTTGCATAAGCTTCTTTTTCAAGTGTTAAGAGCATTAGTAACCAATAATCATCTTGCGCTTGTTCCAACAGGTCTGCAAACTCATCATTCCAATCCTCGTCATCTTCGCGCAATTCTTCAATCAATAAATCAGGATTATCAAAATAATTCTCTAAGAGTTCTCTGATATGCTCACTATGACCTGTAATGATATCTGCAATTTGATGATAGGTTTCCTCATCAGAATCACTATCCACTTCTACAGATTCGTTGAAAAAGGTCTCTTCCATTTCAAATTCATCTTTATGTCGGTTTTTTCGATTAAATAGCCACATAGATAGATTCCTCACTTTGACTGAGTTCTTTTTCATAGTATATCAAACAAATCGCTAAGAATAAATATTTAAAATAAAAAAGCAGAAAGATTTCTCCTTCTGCTCGTTCATTATTCTAAATTGAATCTCCGTTAAAAATTGAGTTTTTAACGATAACGTAATCTACTTTGCGGATGGCTTCAATATCTTTACCACCAGCATATGAGATAGATGATTGTAAGTCTTGTTGCATTTCAATCAACGTATCTTGCAGGGATCCTTTATAAGGAACTACAATTTTCTTACCTTCAACGTTCTTACGTTCACCTTTTTGGAATTCTGAGGCACTACCAAAGTATTCTTTAAACATTTGGCCATTCACTTCGACAGTCTTACCTGGAGACTCTTCATGTCCAGCAAATAATGAACCAATCATGACCATTGTCGCTCCGAAACGGATTGATTTTGCGATGTCCCCGTGAGTACGAATTCCACCGTCCGCAATCAATGGTTTACGTGCAGCTTTTGAACACCAACGAAGTGCAGCTAATTGCCATCCACCAGTACCAAAACCTGTTTTGATTTTAGTAATGCATACTTTACCAGGTCCAATCCCTACTTTAGTAGCATCCGCACCAGCGTTCTCTAATTCACGAACGGCTTCTGGAGTACCTACGTTACCTGCAATCACGAATGATTCTGGTAGATGTTTTTTAATATGCTTAATCATGTCAATCACTGAATTAGAATGACCATGCGCAATATCAATTGTAATATAATCAGGAACAAGTCCATTTTCTTTTAATTCTACAATAAAATCATATTCTTGAGGTTTTACACCCACACTAATTGAAGAGATTAATCCACGTTCTTTCATTCGTTTTACAAATGGTAAACGGCTCGCTTCATCAAAGCGGTGCATAATGTAAAAATATCCGTTTTCTGCCAAAAATTCAGCAACAGATTCATCAATAACGGTTTGCATATTTGCAGGAACCACCGGTAATTTAAAGGTGTGTTTCCCTAATTTAACCGTAGTATCACACTCCGAACGACTATTTACAATACATTTATTTGGGATTAATTGAATATCCTCATAATCGAATGCATTTAATTCAAACATTTAACATCCTCCTAATTCGTTAATGCGTACTTATGTAGTATACATTAATTCTCGTGAAAATGCATTAAATAGTTTTCAGAATCTTTCAAATATTTCTTAAATGAATACAAAAAAAGCCTAGGCGAACCTAGGCTAGTAAGTACACATTAGTTTTTTCTGCTTCCGAACAAACGTAAGATAGATAAGAAGATATTGATGAAATC
>CAUTST010000095.1:0-4434 GCA_963540995.1 uncultured Streptococcus sp. | reverse complement strand
ACACTAAAATAGGGTTGGTGGAAAATTTCTATCAACCCTAAAAATTATAGAACCTCTTTTTTAGTTAGTTGTATATGGAATGACAGGTGATGAGAGGTCAATGCCTTGTTTTAGCAGCGCTTCTTGATAAAGCGTTAAATAGCGTTGGTAGGTAGCATGTTGCAAACCATTTTTTGTCATTAAAGCGATAGAAAATACAAATTGACCATTCGGCTTGGTTTGTGGTCCAAAGATTTCTGGCGGAGCTGTTAGCGCCTCGTCAGTTTTTGTATATTGGTTATTAACTTCTTCAATGACTGAGTAAACGGATTTTAAATCTACGTTGCTATTTAAAGGCAATTCGATTAAAGCACGCATGTTTCCACGAGATTGGTTGCTAACAACGGTGATATTGCGGTTTGGAATGTAGTGAAGTGTTCCGTCGTATCCACGAACTTGTGTAGTACGGATACCAACGCTAGCAATGGTTCCAGCGATGGTGTTAATAAGAACAGCATCTCCAACTTCAACTTGGTGTTCGATTAGGATGAAAAGACCGTTAATCACATCTGTTATGAAACCTTGTGCGCCAAGTCCAAGAGCAACCCCAGCGATTCCTGCACCTGCGAGTAAGCTAGAGACTGGAACACCGATAATGGAGAGAATCCAGTAGATTAAGATGAAGTATAGGAAATAATCAAGCATATTTTCTAAGAGCTTCACGATTGTCTTTTGTTTATTTTCGTTCTGACCTACAAATTTTACAGAGGAGAGAATGGTTTTCTTAAATAGAAAATGTAGAAACTTCTTTCCAAAGTAGAAAATAAGGAATAATAAGAGTAATGATAATATTTTCGTAAAGATATTCGATAAAATGGATTCCCAATCAAATGAATTCCAGTAATGGCTAAAGAAATTTGAAATGGAATCTATCCATAAGACGTTGTGCATAATTGTCACCCTTTATTAGTAATAAAATTAGTGTACCATATGTAAAAAAAGATTGAAAGTAGTGCAGTTTCGAGTAATAATTTGATGGTATTTTTTTGTAGGAAGTGTTATCATTAATTTATACTATAGGATTGGAGGAATGGCTCAATGACAGGTGTTGAGATTGCTGCATTAATTGCTGCATGTGCTTTATTAGCGTTAGTGGTTTTTGTGATTGTCAAAGTATCACCGATTTTATCAAGATTAAATAAAACCGTTGATAACGTGAATCATTCATTAGAAGTCATTACAAAAGATGTTGATAGCCTTTCAATTGAAGTTGAAGGATTATTAAATAAAGCAAATGTACTTGTAGATGACGTGAACGGCAAACTTAAAGCGACAAATCCGTTGTTTACAGCGGCAGGTGATTTAGGGGTGACGATTTCTGATGTAAATGCATCATCACGTAATCTAGCAACCAAAGCAGTGAAGCTTTCAAAAACAAGCCGTGCAGTTGCGGCGTTTAATTTTGGAAGAACAGTTCTTTCAAAGAAGAAAAAAGAAAAATAATGAAACGGAGTGTTGAACATGAGTAAATCAGGCGGATTTTTATTAGGAGCATTTATCGGAGCATCTGCAGCAGCAGTAACAGCTTTATTATTTGCACCAAAATCAGGTAAAGAATTACGTGAAGACTTAGCGAAAGAAGCAGATCGCTATAAAGAACAATTATCAGAATACGGTGAAATCGCACGTGCAAAAGGTGTTGAATTCGCAGAAGTAGCAAAAACTTCAACACAAGATATTCGTATTAACTTAAAAGAACAAGCTGGACAATTAAAAGAACAAGTTTCTAAACAAGCAGCTAACTTAAAAGAACAAGTTGCGGTACAAACAGAAAACTTAAAAGGCCAATTTAACGAAACTGTTGATAAAGTAAAAGAAAACTTTGCTAAACAAAAAGAAGAATCAGCTGAAGTAGTTGCTGAATTAGCAGAAGACGTTAAAGAAAAAGCTGAAGAAGTTAAAGAAGAAGCTTAATTTCATTTATAAACAACGAAAGCCTGGGGAAATTCCCCAGGCTTTTTCTTTTGTGAGTTAGAAGTCGTATTTAACAGATGTGAAGAGTTTGGCTCCATCTTTTGTAACGGCTAAGCAGTCTTCGATACGAACGCCGTAATCACCTGAAATATATACGCCAGGTTCAACGGAGAAGCACATTCCTTCAACGAGTTCCATATCGTTTCCTTCCATAATCGAAGGGAATTCATGAACGCTTTGTCCAATTCCGTGTCCAAGGCGATGGATGAAGTATTCCCCATATCCAGCCTCGGTGATAATATCACGAGCAATCTTATCAATTTCGCTAGCTTTCATGCCAGGTTTTACTGCTAGGATAGCTGTATCGTGGGCTTTTTGAACAATGTCATAGATTTCTTGATGGCGTGGGTCTTTCGCGCTTTCACTTCCAAAGAAGACAGTACGAGTAATGTCACTGGCGTAACCATCAACCATCGTTCCTAGGTCAAAGAGAACCCATTCGTTTTCTTTGAGGATACGGCCTCCAGGTTCGCCATGAGGATCTGCAGCGTGGTCTCCAAAGAGCACCATTGTATCAAAGCTCATTTGAGAAACCCCTAGTTTTTTCATTTCGAATTCGATAATGGCAACGACTTCGCGTTCTGTAATGCCAACTTTCAAGGCATTCTTTCCAATTTCAATGGCTTTATCGGCATAGGTTCCTGAGTAAACCAGTTTATCGATGGCTTCGGCGTCTTTTACGAGACGAAGTTGTTGAACCACTGGTGTTAAGTCCACTGAAAACTGAAGTCCAGGGAAGTGCTTTTGCAATTGCTCAGCGGCAAAGAGTGAAAAGTCCACTTTTTCTACTGCAAAGTTCTCTTGAGGGGGGAAGTGTTCCTTAATGGCATCTGATAACAGTTTCCAACCATCTTCATGGTCTTGATAACTCTTCACGATAAAGTCTGGCTCAGCCTTTTGAGCGACTTGATGCTCTAATGCTGGAACGAAGAGTAGTGGTGTGGCTCCAGGTGTATATACGAGGGCGACAATTCGTTCATGTGGCTCTGTTGAGAATTTTGTCAAAAGACGAATAGTCTCTGGATTTTGGATAAAAACAATCGGATTTTGTTTTTCTTTCATTTCAGTTTCCAATTGCATAAAAGTAGGTTTTAGTTTCATAATTTCATCTCCTTGAATCTATTGTAGCATATTATTACATCAATAATGTAAATAGTTTCAAAAATTATATGAAAATTGTAGTTAAACGCTTGCAAAAGATTTATGAAAGTGCTACCCTATGTGTAGATGAAATGATGCACAAAGGAGATTTGTAGATGGAAAAGCAAACAATTACGATTTATGACGTTGCTCGTGAAGCAAATGTATCCATGGCTACAGTATCACGTGTAGTAAATGGGAACCCTAACGTAAAACCAGCGACTCGTAAGAGAGTGTTAGATGTTATTGATGAATTAGATTATCGTCCAAATGCCGTTGCTCGTGGCCTTGCAAGTAAAAAAACAACGACTGTAGGAGTTATTATTCCAGATGTCACAAACCTTTACTTTGCTAGCTTGGCGCGTGGGATTGACGACATTGCGACAATGTATAAATACAACATTATTTTAGCGAACTCAGACCAAAATAATCATAAAGAAATTCAAGTGTTAAACACATTGTTATCAAAACAAGTAGATGGTATTTTATATATGGGAAACCATTTAACACCTGAACTTCGTGCAGAAATTGTTCGTTCTAAAACACCAATCGTTTTAGCAGGAACAATGGATGCAGAACATGATATTGCGTCTGTCAATATTGATTATAAAGAAGCGACTCAAGAAGCCGTTGAAACATTAATTGAGAATGGACATAAGAAAGTAGCGTTCGTAACAGCTGCATTGAAAAATATTGCTTCAGTGGACTTACGTTTAGAAGGATATAAAGCTGCTTTAGACAAGGCTGGTATTAAATTCGATTCTAAATTAGTATACGAAGTGCCATTGACATACCATGCTGGTGAATCAGTAGCTGAACGTATTCATAAAGCAGGCGTCACTGCTGCAATCGTAACAGACGACGAAACTTCTGTAGGTTTATTAAATGGATTAATTGATTTAGGAATTAAAGTTCCTGAGAAATTCGAAATCATTTCAAGCAATAACTCTAAATTAACGAAGATGACACGTCCAATCCTTTCAACAATTGCACCACCTTTATATGATATTGGTGCGGTAGCAATGCGTCTATTGACGAAGATTATGAATAAAGAAGAGATTGTGGAATCTGAAATTACATTACCTTACAAGATTGAGTTACGAAACACGACTAAATAAGGATAAACAAACAGCCTATCGATTATTCGATAGGCTGTTCTACTTTCTTACTCTATATAGATACAATCAAAAAGGCTGGACAATTGTCCAGCCTTTCGTTTGTTTAATATTGGTTCTATAATTTTTAGGGTTGATGGAAATTTTCCACCAACCCTATTTTAGT
>CAUTST010000094.1:0-4469 GCA_963540995.1 uncultured Streptococcus sp. | reverse complement strand
TATCATGGAGAAGTTGGAAAGAAAGCTGAGAATATTATTCAACGCCAATTTGAAGCTGAAAAACCGATGGAAAAGTGCTATACAGCCATTACAGAGTTTTCTATCCCAACAAGTAATCAAAAACTATATTTATCACTAATTTTAGATGGTCATAACAGCGAAAATATGGCGTATACTCTATCGTCTTCGCCAAATTTAAACCAAGTAAAAGATATGTTAGAGCAAGCTTTTAGAGAAGAAAAATACGAGAATACTATTCTCCACAGTGATCAGGGATGGCAATACCAGCATGAGTTTTATCATAATTTCTTAGAAGATAAAGGCATTCAGCCATCGATGTCTGGCAAGGGTAATAGTACTGACAATGGCATGATGGAATCGTTCTTTGGCATTCTTAAATCAGAGATGTTTTATGGCTATGAAAAGACATTTAAATCTATAAAGGAACTTGAAGAGGCAATCATCGATTATATTGATTATTACAACAACAAACGAATCAAAGTAAAATTAAAAGGACTTAGTCCTGTACAATACAGAACTAAATCCTTTGCTTAAATTAATTGTCTAACTTTTTGGGGTCAGTACAAAATTTTCTCAAGGGTTTAATTTTGTTTATTTGAAGAATGCCCAGAGCCAGTCAATAATAAATTTTAAACCAATTGTATAGGCTGCTAAGGTGAATGGTTTAAAAACTAGGATGATGATGATGAATTTTTTGTAAGTCATCTTCGTCAAACCAGCGAGCATACATAAGAAGTCGTCTGGTGAAACAGGGAAGAACATCATGAATGCAAAGAAGTAATCGAACCATTTTCCTTTATCTAGCCAATTGATATAGCGATTATACGTATTTTCGCTAACCATTGATTTTACAAATTGCTGACCGTATTGTCTTGCAAGATAAAATGCAATAATCGAACCGATAATAATTCCGATATAATTATATACATTTCCCATCCAGCTTCCGTAAATATAAACACCAGCGATACTAGTGAGGGCTCCTGGAATAATGGGAACCACTGTTTGTAAAATTTGAAGGAAGATAAAGATTGGGGGGCCCCAAATTCCCGCTTGCAGCATATAGGCAGATAGTGTCTCTTGTGATGTAAAGAGGCCTTTTTGCCATGCCCAAATAATAAAAACAACTGTCGCGATTGCTCCAAGAATGGAGGCGATATTCATTACCTTTTGGGCAGTAGGGGAAATAGGCTTTCCTTGTTTAATTTCGTTCGTAGTCATTATTTCTCCTTTTATGATAATAAGTTTCTTTCTGTTGCAACTTTATCATAAAACTGTTGCCACTGTTCTAGAATACTTTCTTTTGAATAGAATTGTTCGCCGCGTTTTGAACCTTCGCAGGCTTTAGCGTAATAATCGGCGTCTTCTTTTAGTTTTGTTAATTCGTCTTTAAACGTTTGTTGACTATTTGCTTTTAAGTAATAGTCGAATAAAATTGGTTTGTACTCTGGTAAATCCCGCAAGAGTAGTGGGATGTTTGCGTTCATCGATTCTAAAATCGTCATTGGGAATAATTCCTCGAATGAAAGTTGAAGCATGACATCACCCATATTAAAGAATTCGTTCATGCGATCACGTTCCACTAAACCAAGAAAATGAACGTTATCTGGAAGATCATCCATATGTTCCATGATTTCTTTTCGACCTTCAGAAATTCCCTTAAAGGCGAAGTTACCAGCCCAAACGAATTGGATGTCTGGCATTTTAGTTGCTAAATCGATAAACTCAAGAACACCTTTACGCATTTGAAGCTGACCAGCAGATACAACAGTAAATTGGTCGGGATTCAATCCGAATTTCTTACGTAAATCTGCTTTGGATTGGTCTGTAATTTTATAGAACGTTTCCCGAGATACGAAGTTTGGAATGTAGGTTACTTTAGAACGATTGACCCCATACTTTTCTAAATCATCAATAAAACGTGGGTTTACAGTGACTAAATAGTCTGCTTGTTTATAAAAAGAGAGTACGTACTTATAAAATAACTCTTTAATTGGTTTTGGAAGTGAAATACTTTTTTCTAGTGTTTCTGGTAAAAAGTGAACTGATGCAATTGTTGGTTGCTTTTTATTATTTAAAAACGATTTAAACAGAAAATCTGGATTAATGGTATGAATGTGATTGATATCCGCAATCTTTATCTGATTTACAACAACTTTGTACCCGTGTAATCCTTCAGACACAAGATTAATTTGTTCCTCTGTTGCAGACATGACACCTTGTCCTTTAACACTGTCTGCACGAGTTAGCATATTGATTGTAAGCATAGTTTCTCCTTTTAAGTGTAATTCATAGCCATTTTACCATGAATTTGTCGTTTTGGAAAATAGCTAACTAAAATTTGATTAAATTTAATGTTTTTGCCTTCTGTACTGAATTTTTGTATACTAAAAAAGAAGAAAGAAACGAGGTCATTTATGAAGAAAGCTAAAAAGTCAAACCAAAAATCAAAAGATGAAGAAATGACATTAGTGGACTGCTATTATATTCCAACGGTTATCGCCGAACAGTTTCGACTATTAAGAGAGCATTGCGCAGTAGAAGTTGAGAAAGAATTAGCAGCGTTATTTCCTAAAGTGACGAGAGAATCACGAGAGGATGTTGGAGAAGTCGTTGTTTCGTATGATGAACAGGACGTTATTACATGTGAAATTATGTTAAGTCCTATTGAAGTTTCTAAATTAGAAAAAGAAATCTCAGCTGATCGTCTCAAAAAATATATTGAAACAAAAATTAAAAGGTAAGAATCATAAACTGGACATTTGTCCAGTTTATTTTGTATTTAGAGCCGATATTTTAGAAAGGAGTTTTTAGTTTTGGTACAATTGAAGTAAGAAATAATGAGGTGATATGTAATGACACATGAAATTCAAAATTTTACATTCCAAAATCCAACAAAGATTTTATTTGGAAGAAACCGAATTGAAGATATTGATAATGAAATTCCTAAAGATGCCAAAGTACTAGTATTGTATGGTGGCGGCTCTGTTAAGAAAAATGGTGCATTTGATCGTGCGGTTAAGGCACTCGGAGATCGTGAATGGGATGAATTTTCTGGGATTGAAGCGAACCCAACCTTTGAAACTTTAATGAAAGCTGTTGAGAAAGTTCGTGCAGGTAAATTCAATTATTTATTAGCAATTGGTGGCGGATCGGTGATTGATGGGACTAAGTTTGTTTCTGCAGCAAGTCTCTTTACCGAAGACCCTGTCGACTTATTTGGCTGGGGTGTGGGAAAAGGACTACCTGTACAAGAAGTGGTTCCTTTTGGAACGATTTTAACACTTCCTGCTACCGGTTCTGAAATGAACTCAGGGGCTGTGATTACGCTTGTTGAGAAAAAAGCAAAAGTAAGTTTCCGTGGGTCAAAGACATTCCCTGTATTTTCAGTGTTAGAACCTGAATTGACTTATACGTTACCAGTTCGTCAATTAGTGAATGGGTTATTAGACACTTTTATCCATGTAATGGAAAACTATTTAACTTATCCAGTAGGAGCCTTGCTTCAAGACCGTTATGCAGAAAGTATTTTACAAACGTTAATCGAAATTGCACCTCGTGTGATTAATACAAATCATATTGATTACAATGACCGTGGAATATTTATGTGGTGTGCTACCAATGCATTAAATGGAACGATTAACTTAGGTGTGCCAACGGATTGGTCTTCACATGCATTAGGACATGAAATTACATTAAATCACGGTATTGACCATGGACGAACATTATCGATTGTTCTTCCAGCAATGATGAAAGTAAGAAAACAACAAAAGTTTGATAAATTAGTGCAATATGGAAAACGTGTTTGGAATTTATCAGGAAGTGATGAAGAAATCGTTGATGGGGCTATTTCGAAAACAGAAGAATTCTTCAAATCATTAGGAGCTCCAATTCGCTTTAGTGACGTTGGTTTAGGGGAAGAGGTACTTCAACCACTTGTCGATGGATTAACACGCCATAAGAAAGTGAAATTATCTGAGCATGAAGATTTAACTCCAGAAGTTGCATTAGAAGTGTATACAGTCGCATTATAGTATTAGGTAAAGGGTGTTTTGTTTCTAACCGTAGGAGGGGATAGAAATGGGTAAACAGTCCATCTATGAAGAGTTTCTTCGCAACAGAAAAAGGTATCCTAAAATTCCATATTCATTTATGAAAGATTGCGTTGATGGTAAGGGAGAATTTTTCGCTTTTGCACTCGGAAAAAGAGTGAAGAGTCAAGATCGGTTGCCGCAGTTCTATAATGCAATGACACATCTATTAGATCCGAATGTTGAAGTACACGAAGGATTATTAAAGTTTGATATACCAGTGGTGTATTGGATAGAACCACTTCTAATCGATTGGAGACGATTCGTGAATCAGTTGTCTGATGAAATGAAGGAATTTCTCTGTGACAAATTAACTGTTTTAATGGAAAACACCTCCATAACAGAAGAGTTTCGAATGAC
>CAUTST010000093.1:0-4520 GCA_963540995.1 uncultured Streptococcus sp. | reverse complement strand
TGTTTTGTAATGAAAAAGGATGTAGAATAATGCGACGTTATTTTGTAAAAGGAATTGTAAGTGAAACAACGCATTCGCTAGTGTTCTCAAAAGAGCAAGTGCATCAACTGAAAAAAGTGATGCGAGTACGTGTGGGAGAACAATTTGAAGTGGTTGATGATAAAAGTCAATTAGCCATTGTTGAAGTGACTGAATTAGAACCGTTTGAAGTGAGAGTCGTAGAACTATTGGAGCAAAAAGTCGAACTTCCTGTATCCGTTACGATTGCAGTAGGGCTATCTAAGGGAGATAAACTCGATTGGATTGTCCAAAAGGCGACAGAACTTGGCGTCAGTGAAATCATCCCGCTTTCGATGACACGTAACGTGGTTAAATGGACAGGAGACAAGTCAGCTAAAAAAATCGAAAGACTTCAAAAGATTGCCGAAGAAGCCAGCGAACAATCGCATCGACTCAAAGTTCCACGAGTAACCAGCGTAATGACATTAAAAGAGTTGGCGAGTTACACTACAAACTTTGAACAAAAGTTAATTGCTTATGAAGAGTCTGCTAAAGTTGGAGAAAGCCTTCAATTAGTTAAGAGTTTACAGTCATTACAGGGTGAGGAGCGCATTATTTTCGTCTTCGGTCCGGAAGGTGGCATTGAAGAACAAGAAGTGGAATTACTAGAGAAAAGTGGATTTTTCCCATGTTCTCTAGGGCCACGTATTTTACGCGCTGAAACAGCACCGTTATATGCACTAGCTGCCGTTTCCTATCAATGTGAGTTATTATAAGAACCAATAGTTGACGATACTCTGTTGTCGCGTTACTATAAAGATTACATTGAAGCAAGAAATGCTTAAGGAGTTTACAAATGCCTAAAAATAAGACTTATACCTCAGATGATGTCCTTGCAATGTGTAAGGAGTACATGAACGAGACACACATTAAATTTATTGAAAAAGCGATCTATTTTGCAACATTCGCTCATAAAGAACAAATTCGTAAATCCGGGGAAGCCTATATTGTGCATCCAATTCAAGTGGCTGGGATTCTTGCTGAATTAAAGCTAGATCCAGACACAATTGCAACCGGGTTTCTTCATGATGTCGTTGAGGACACTGGTTTTAGTATCGATGATATCGAGTATGAATTTGGTAAAGATGTGGCATTTCTTGTTGAAGGTGTTACAAAACTAGGGAAAATCAAATATAAATCTCATGCAGAGCAACAAGCGGAAAATCACCGTAAGATGCTTCTTGCGATGGCCAATGATCTTCGTGTCATCATGGTAAAATTGGCAGACCGTTTGCATAATTTACGGACGTTGAAATTCCATAAGCCTGAAAAGCAACGCATGATTGCAGAAGAGACGCTTGAGATTTACGCACCGCTTGCCCATCGTCTAGGGATGAATAAAATTAAGTGGGAATTAGAAGATACGTCTCTTCGTTATTTAAACCCACAGCAATATTATCGTATCGTCCATTTAATGAATTCAAAACGTGATGAACGAGAAGAGTACATTAATACAACGATTGAAAATATTAAAGAAGCCACAAAAGATTTGGAAATTGATGCGGTTATTTACGGACGTCCAAAACATATTTATTCTATTTATCGTAAAATGAAGGACCAAAAGAAACAGTTTAGTGAGATTTATGATTTACTTGCCATCCGTGTATTAGTAGATAGCATTAAAGATTGCTACGCTGTTCTTGGAGCGATTCATACAAAATGGAAACCAATGCCAGGTCGTTTTAAAGACTATATCGCGATTCCAAAGGCGAATATGTATCAATCCATCCACACAACCGTGATTGGACCGGGCGGAAGACCAGTAGAAATTCAAATCCGTACGTTTGAAATGCACAAAGTTGCTGAATACGGGGTTGCGGCTCACTGGGCTTATAAAGAAGGAAATAAAGAAAAGGTGACGAATGATCCATTGCAAAAACAATTGGATTGGTTCAAAGACTTAATTGAACTACAAAATGAAACAAAAGATGCCAAAGACTTCATGAATGGCGTGAAGGAAGACATCTTTGGTGATAAGGTCTATGTATTTACACCAAAAGGAGATGTATCCGAACTGCCTTTAGGCTCTGGACCACTTGATTTTGCGTATAATATCCATACTGAAGTCGGAAACAAAACAGTAGGTGCCAAAGTCAATAATAAGATTGTTCCATTGAACTATCAGTTAAAGACTGGAGATATCGTAGAAGTCTTAACGTCAGCCAATTCATTTGGACCTTCTCGTGACTGGATTAATCTTGTCTATACGACGCGTGCGAAGAATAAAATCAAACGTTTCTTTAAGTTACAAGATCGTGATGAAAATATTATCAAAGGTCGCGAATTACTCGAAAAACAAATTACAGAGCTTGGATTTAACTTCAAAGACTTCATGACAAAACAAGGCATGAAAGACATTGCTGCTCGGTTCAACTTTGGAACTGAGGAAGATTTGTTAGCTGCGATTGGATTTGGAGAAGTTTCTTATCAAACAGTTGCCAATAAGATGACCGATAAAGCTCGTCGAGAAATTGAGGAACAAAAAGTTGTGGAGACAACTTTTGAGAAAACGACGACTCAAGGACAGAAGAAAGAAAGTCAAAAGATGAAAATTCGTCACGAAGGTGGCGTCATCATCGAAGGAGTCGATAATCTACTTATTCGGTTAAGTCGTTGTTGTAACCCGGTTCCAGGAGACGATATTGTTGGATATATTACGAAAGGTCGTGGGATTTCTGTTCATAGAAAAGACTGTCCAAACGTTCAATTACCTGAGAGCGAACAAAACCGCCTAATCGAAGTAGATTGGGAGGATACGACTAATACGGGTCAACAATACGATACAGAGTTGGTTGTTGAAGGATATAACCGCAATGGATTATTGAATGAAGTCTTGAATGTCATCAATAGTACGACGAAATCGCTAAACTCGGTCAATGGGAAAGTTGATGCGAATAAGATGGCGACCATTTCTGTGAATATCGGAATTATGAATACGCAACAATTAGATTTTATTGTGGATAAGATTAAACAAATTCCCGATGTGTACAGTGTACGTCGTGTGATTTCATAGGAGGAATTCATGAGAATAGTATTACAGCGAGTGAAGTCTGCAAGTGTTTCGATTGAAGGTTCCGTTGTCGGTGAAATCAATCAAGGATTCCTCTTATTAGTTGGTGTGGGTCCTGATGATAATAGAGATGATGTATCTTATTTAGCAAGAAAGATTGCGAGGATGCGTATCTTTAGTGATGAAAATGGAAAAATGAATTTGTCGATTGACCAAATCGGAGGGAAGATTTTATCCGTTTCGCAGTTTACATTATTTGCCGACACAAAGAAAGGGAATAGACCTTCCTTTACAGGCGCAGTCAGTCCAGAGCTCGCAACGCAACTTTACGAAGAATTCAATGAGATACTCAGTACGGAGTATGGATTATCCGTTGAAACAGGAGAGTTTGGTGCGGATATGCAGGTGAGTCTGGTGAATGACGGGCCAGTGACCATTATTATAGATACTAAAAACCAATAAAAATAAAGCACAGGAGCAATCCTGTGCTTATTTATTTAGTGATATTCATTAAGGACGTTTGTTTTCTAAGTCCGTTCTCACAACTAAAACATCGCAAGACGCATTTCGAATTACATACTCAGAAACAGAACCGATAAAGAGACGTTCCACAGCATTTAAACCAGTAGCGCCCATCATAATAAGATCGATTCCATAGTCTTTTGGAAGTTGTTTAGAAATAATTACTTTTGGTGAACCATATTCAAGAACAGTTTCAACATCAATAAAATTATGAGTCTTAGCATATTCTACATATTCTGCAAATAAGTTTTCGGCTTGTTTACGAATCTCATCAGAGAAGTTACCTTCAAAACCAGTTGGAGTTTGAAGCGAACGCGTATCAATCACATGTGTTAAAACAAGTTTTGCATGATTTCGTTTTGCAACTTCAATGGCTTTGTCAAAGGCTAGTTTTGCTTCTTTAGACCCATCGATCGGAACGAGTATTTTTTCATATTCATGAAACATATCATCACATCCTTATTCTTGATACTCTTATTATACACCTAAATAAAACGAATGAAAAGGGAACCAAAACGGATAGGTTAGGGATTTTTGCAAAAAGAAAAACCACTCATAAAGAGTGGCCTAAAGTTAATAACTTTATATAGATTTCCAGTGATGCCGTTTGATGTATTTGTTAGTTTGAACCCGCATCTAAAGCAGGTGGGCTTCTATGTATTACTTCTAACTACCAAGTGAAAGGGCTTGTTATCTGTAATATCAATCTGAATCCCTAAAAAGTCGTAAATTGTTCGGTCAACACTTAGTAAATACCGCGCACATCGTAGATCTCTATGTCATTATAGTAGCACATGGATAGGTGAAATGCAACAAAACTTTGGCACCGATTTCTTAAGAAATCACTAATTATTTTTGACGGAATTTTTGGTATTGTTTCATCAAAGCTTCCTCATAGGAAGAGTGTGATTTTGGCTTGAAATACTCT
>CAUTST010000092.1:0-4613 GCA_963540995.1 uncultured Streptococcus sp. | reverse complement strand
AAAAATCTGTACAAGCCTTATTGAGATAGAAAAACCGAGGAATTTACCCTCGGTTTTTTTGATCCTATCTGACTTTTTATGAACGTTTTATTGCAGAATGAACATAAAAAATGGTAAAATAGAGTACTCGATGTTGGAAACGATCAAAAATCGAGTTGAAATAGTCAAATAAATGTGGTTATGAACGTTTCAGAGTTGTTATAAAACGGTCTGGAAACGGGAATATTTCCTAAAGAAAATATAAAACGAGTTAAAACGTGAAGGTTTACATGATTTTTCTTGACAGCCGTAAATAGGTATGGTAAATACTTGACGGTTAAAAAATGAAGGATTTTTGAATCACCGTTTCGAATTTCTTTAGACACCAAAAACAAGAAGGGAAGACAAACACACATGACACAATTTGATACACCAGAATACTTAGCAAAAGTGGATGCTTGGTGGCGTGCAGCGAACTACATCTCAGTAGCTCAAATGTACTTAAAAGATAACCCACTTTTACGTCGTCCAATCCAAAAAGAAGACGTTAAACTTCATCCAATCGGACACTGGGGAACAATTGCAGGACAAAACTTCATTTATGCGCACTTAAATCGTGCTATTAATAAATATGACTTAGATATGTTCTACATTGAAGGACCAGGTCACGGTGGACAAGTAATGGTTTCTAACTCTTACTTAGATGGATCTTACACTGAGTTATACCCAGAAATCACTCAAGATGAAGCAGGGTTCAAAAAATTATGTAAAATCTTCTCATTCCCAGGAGGAATCGCATCTCACGCTGCTCCAGAAACTCCTGGTTCAATTCACGAAGGTGGAGAATTAGGGTATTCATTATCACATGCTACAGGTGCTGTACTAGATAATCCAAACGTAATTGCAGCAGCAGTTATCGGTGACGGAGAAGCTGAAACAGGTCCTTTAGCAGCTGGTTGGTTCTCAAACACATTCATCAACCCAGTAAACGATGGTGCCGTTTTACCAATCCTTTACTTAAACGGTGGTAAAATCCACAACCCAACTATTTTAGCTCGTCGTACTGATGAAGAATTAACTCAATACTTCAATGGTTTAGGATGGGATCCAATCTTTGTTGAAGGAACAGATCCTAAAGAAGTTCACCCATTAATGGCTGCTAAATTAGATGAAGCCATTGAAAAAATCCAAGCTATTCAAAAAGAAGCTCGTTCTAAGAGTGCCGAAGAAGCTACAATGCCACATTGGCCAGTATTAGTAGTACGTACTCCTAAAGGTTGGACAGGTCCAAAAGAATGGAACCATGAACCAATCGAAGGTGGTTTCCGTGCTCACCAAGTTCCAATTCCAGTATCTGGAGAATCTATGGAACACATCGATAGTTTATTAGACTGGTTGAAATCATACCGTCCAGAAGAATTATTCGATGAAAATGGTAAATTAGTAGAAGAAATTGCTGCAATTTCTCCAAAAGGCCCACGTCGTATGAGCATGAACCCAATTACTAATGCAGGGGTTGTAAAACCAATGGAAATTACTGATTGGACTAAACATGCAATTGATACAACAAAACCAGGTGCTATCCAAAAACAAGATATGATTGAGTTTGGTAAATTTGCTGCTGATTTAGTAAAAGCAAACCCAGATAACTTCCGTATCTTTGGACCAGATGAAACAAAATCTAACCGTCTAAACGAAGTGTTCAAAGCGACAAACCGTCAATGGGTTGGCCGTCGTGATGAAAGCTACGATGAATGGCTTTCACCAGTTGGTCGTGTTATTGACTCACAATTATCAGAACACCAAGCTGAAGGTTTCTTAGAAGGTTACGTATTAACAGGACGTCACGGATTCTTCGCGTCTTACGAATCATTCTTACGTGTAGTTGACTCAATGATCACTCAACACTTCAAATGGTTACGTAAATCTAAAACTCACGCTCCATGGCGTAAAAACTATCCATCATTAAACTTGATTGCAACATCAACAGTGTTCCAACAAGACCACAATGGATATACTCACCAAGATCCAGGTTTATTAACACACTTAGCTGAGAAAAAACCTGAATTCGTTCGTGAATACTTACCAGCAGACACAAACAGCTTGATGGCTGTTATGGCTGAAGCTTTAAGTTCAGAAGACAAGATTAACTTAATCGTTTCTTCAAAACACCCACGTCCACAATTCTACTCTGTAGAAGAAGCTAAAGAATTAGTGAGCGAAGGTTACAAAGTAATTGATTGGGCTTCAACAGTGAAAGAAGGAGAAGAACCAGACGTAGTGATTGCTGCTGCAGGTACTGAACCTAACTTAGAAGCATTAGCAGGTATTTCAATCTTGCACAAACAATTCCCAGAATTGAAGATTCGCTTCATCAACGTAGTAGATATCTTGAAATTACGTTCTCCAAAAGTGGACCCTCGTGGTTTATCTGATGAAGAATTTGATAAATTATTTACTACTGACAAACCAGTTGTATTCTGCTTCCACGGTTATGAAGGTATGATTCGTGACTTATTCTTCGATCGTCACAACCATAACGTTCATATCCACGGATACCGTGAAAACGGAGATATCACAACTCCATTCGATATGCGTGTATTATCTGAAATGGACCGCTTCCACGTTGCTAAAGACGCTGCAGTTGCTGTATACGGCGACAAAGCTAGCGAATTTGCTGCGAAAATGGACGAAACTGTGGAATTCCACCACAGCTACATCCGTGAACACGGGGAAGATATTCCTGAAGTTGTGAACTGGCAATGGGAAAATGTGAATAAATAATTCATCTAACAGGGTGCCTCAGAAATGAGGCACTCTTTTTGTGCGTAAAAGATACTTAATGATTACTGCGGAACCTTCGGTTTCTGTAATAATCGCTGTAGTGGGGTACCGGTTCGAGCCTCTATGAGTCTCTCACCTTTAAAGCCTCAAAGTAGGAGTAAGGAATAAATTCCTAACTCCTACTAATTCGCATTTAATACGATTCCCCACTACTGCGATTATAGAAACTCGAAGTTCCTACGTAATCATTTGTGATTAGTGCAATAAAATTACTCATTTCTGAGGAACCCTGTGAGAGACTGCTGGGAAGAAGAAAAATTACTCCAAATCTTTGCGGATTTGTTTATAGTGGCTATAATGTTGCACCGACTCGAGCCTAGAGTCTCTCGTCTTCGAAGCTTCAAACTCGGAGTATGGTATTAATCCCAACTCCGAGTAATTCACATCCGATGCTTACCACATTATTGCCACTATAAAATCCGCAAGCTTTGTCGTAATTATTTGTTCAATAGTAAAAAATTAATCATTCCTAAGTCGCGCTGTTAGTGAAGGAGGGAAGAAAGTTTTGAATGGGATTTTCAAAAAAATGAAAATATATGGGTTGACTTTCAAGAAAATGTATGTTAATTTATTTTCAGCAATTAAATCAAATGGTTATTGAACTGAGGCGCGGATGACAAGAGTACAGGAAACTGGAAAGGGGATTTCGCCGAAACGTGAAAACGTTGGGGGCTGGTCATAATAGGTCAGTCACTGTCATGATATCTGCCCAGATACTCATGAAGTGCAATCAATTACCGGGCAAAAGAATGACTACTTATGACTTTTTATGGGGAATCACGGCTTTTGTTCGTGGTTCCTTTTTTGTGTGTTATGAGTGAACCAGTTTGATAATCGAGAAGGAGAGAAAGAAAAATGAAAAAATTTTTAGGTGCAATTGCAGCTTTAGCAATGACAGTAGGATTAGCAGCGTGTGGTACACCTGTTAGCCAAGGGACAACGAACCAAAACCAATTAGTAGTTGGGATGGAAGCAGGTTATCCTCCATTTAACTGGACTCAAAACGACGATTCAAATGGTGCAGTAAAAATTCAAGGAACTGACCAATACGCTGGCGGTTACGACGTTGAAATCGCAAAACGTGTGGCTGAAAAATTAGGTAAAGAATTAGTAATTGTTAAAACTGAGTGGGATGGCTTAACACCAGCGCTCGTTTCAGGTAAAATAGATGCGATCATTGCTGGTATGAGTCCTACAGAAGAACGTAAAGCAACAATCGACTTTACAGATTCTTACTATGATTCTCAATTAGTTTTAGTCGTTAAAAAAGGTTCAAAATACGAAAATGCTACTTCATTATCTGATTTTTCTGGGGCTAAAGTAACAGCTCAATTAAATACTTTCCACTACTCAGTGATCGATCAAATTCCAGGTGTTGACAAACAAACAGCAATGGATAACTTCCCAGCAATGCGTGTTGCACTTCAAGCAGGAACAATCGATGCATATGTATCTGAATTGCCAGAAGCATTATCAGCTCAAGCAGCTAATAGCGACTTCGTAATGGTTAAATTAACTGATGGTTTCCAAACATCACCAGAAGATACACAAACAGCTGTTGGTGTAAGAAAAGATAGCACATTAACAAAAGAAATCAACGAAGCATTAAAAACAATCTCTAACGAAGAACGTCTACAAATCATGCAAGACGCAATTAAAAATCAACCTGCAGCGGAATAATCAGGATACGAGGGCGAACGCTCAGGACTGAATCACTGGACCGGAGTAACGCAAAGGACTTGGAACAAGTCGTGCGGATACTACGGGAAGTGGACGTCAGTCCTGTGAGC
>CAUTST010000091.1:0-4681 GCA_963540995.1 uncultured Streptococcus sp. | reverse complement strand
GGGAACTCAAGAAAGTGGAGAAGAAGAAAGAATTATTTCTGCTCTAAATGAAATTCAAACTGATTATGATGCATCGAAGTATAGAGAAATAAAAATTTAAAATGAAGTTCGAATCAAAGGGGATGAACCTTAATGAGTAAAGAATTTGATGAATTTATCACACTAGCTAAAAAAGATTTTAAAGGTGCATTGGACTACTCACTTTCATCTGATAATTCAGAATTAGCGAAAGCAATTTATAAAAAGTTATTTGAGTTTTATGATGATAAAAAATATTCTGGTGACTTAATTTTTACATGGAAGTCGCCATCTTTAGTGAAGAACGGGGATTTTATTGGCAAAAGAGATAAACCTGTTGATAACAAAAGAGTTATTGGGAATATTTTTCCAAATTTTTTATCAGATAGAAAGTTTAGCTTGAATTTGAATAGAAATGGTCACTTTGGAGATTTTCCACATGATTATTTTGATATTTATTTAGATCATGTGGCTAAATATGCTTTTAAAAAAAGACGACCAAATATTAAAGAGTATTTCCCTCTAAAAAGAGCGATATTAGATGAAAAAAATCAAAAGTACTTTCAGCAGTTTGATTCTTTTAAAGATTTTCTAGAAAAGAATTATTTTGAGAAAATATGGAAGTTTATGGAGGTTAAATCTTTTTCTGATATGGAGTTTGATGATTTTAAGAACGTTAGTGCAGATTTGATGCGCATACGAGGCGAAAGAATGTTAAATATATTGATAACTCAGAGTTCTGAGAAATAAGATATTAAGATGAAGAATATGCAAAAGTCAGTCGCATTTGTGGCTGGCTTTTTTTCTAGAAAAGGGTGTATAAACTCCAGCAAAGTGGTATACTTCAGTGTGAAGGGTTTAATTATTAAGTGTATAAATTTATATCGATTTGAGGGGGATTACTTTGGAATTTGGAAAGTTGAAAGAAGTAGATGTGAGAGAATTATGGAAACATGAGCAATATAATTTCTCTGAATGGTTAGCAAAAGAAGAAAACATTGAAATGCTTGGGGATGAGGTTGGAGTAACTTTTGCTGAAATTAGAAAAGAAGTGTTTGTTGGTGCATACAGATGTGATCTAGTTGCACAGGATGAAACTAGTGGAGCAAAGATCATTATTGAGAATCAGTTAGAAGCGACAAATCACGATCATTTAGGGAAAATTATTACCTATGCTTCAGGTTTAGAGGCAACGATTGTTATTTGGATTGTTAAGGAAGCTCGCGAAGAACATCGCAGTGCAATCGAGTGGTTAAACAGTAAAACAACAGAAGATGTGTCATTTTTCCTAATTGAAATCCATGCATATAAAATTGGAAATTCATTGCCTGCACCTAAATTTGAAGTTGTTGAAAAACCTAACGATTTTGTCAAAACAACAAAAGGAAATTCAAGAAGTGGAGAACTAACATTTGTAGAATCTGAACGCTTGAACTTCTGGGCACAGTTTAATGAGGTTATTAAAGAAAGAGATAAAACTATTAACATATGTAAAGCTACAACAAATCATTGGTATAATGTTAGCTTAGGAAGTTCTAAAGCTAAGTTATCAATAACTCTAAATACAAAAGAAAAAGCAGTAGGTATTGAGGTATATATTCAGAATGATAAAACTTTATTTGAACAATTATATGCTTCGCGAGAACAAATAGAAGATGAGACAGGGTTAATATTCGATTGGCAAAGATTAGACGGTAAAAAAGCCTCAAGAATTCGTTATCTAATGGATGGATTAGATTTTGAAAATCAAGAAAATTATCCGGAATTAATGAATGAAGTACTTGATCAAGTTATAAAAATGAGAAAAGTATTTAAGAAGTACATTAAATAGAATATTATCGGTTAATAGGCAACTTAAATTTTGCCACGGTCTCCTTAATATTTTATACTATCGTTGTATAAGATATTAAGGAGGCTTTTTATGTTTTTATCAGAAGAATTGCTACAAGAGATTCATGAGCGTGCACCGCGTTACGACAAAGAGAATGCGTGGCCTGCGGAAGACTATGCAGCGCTAAAAGGGGCGGGATACTTGAAGGCGTTCGTGCCAAAAGAGTACGGCGGATTCGGTTTGACGCTGAAAGAGATTGCACAAGAACAAACGCGTTTGGCGATGGCGGCTCCAGGGACTGCGCTTGGGGTGAACATGCACCAGATTATTGTCGGCCTTGGCAAGCACATGGTTCGTTTTGGCAACAAGAAGGGGGAACAAATCCTTCGTGATGCTGCAGAAGGCAAGTTGTTGGCGTTTGGGATTTCTGAACCTTCAAACGACCGCGTATTATTCGGTTCGATTTCTGAGGCTCGTCCGGAAGCAGACGGTGCGTATCGTTTCTACGGCAAGAAAGTCTTCTTATCAATGGGTAAATATTGCGACAAGTTGGTTTCATTTGGGCAAGATAATACAGGCGATTCACCACTTTCAGTCTTTGCGTATTTAACACCGGACCAAGAAACGTTCGTGGTGAAAGACGACTGGGATACAATGGGCATGCGTGCGACGCAATCAAACAGCGTGGAGTTAAAAGGCATCTTCGCTGCAGAAGAGCAAATCTTAACGAAAGTCGCTCCAGGGCCAAGTTTCGATCCAGTGGTGTTCGGTATTTTCGCGTACTTCGAAATTTTACTAGCGGCAACATACTTTGGTATCGGGAAACGTGCGCTAGAAATCGGAGTTGAAACGGTGAAAACTCGCCATTCTGTATCCAATGATGCGCCTTATGCTAACGACAAAAACATTCGCTGGAGAATTGCGGAAGCGGCGATTATGCTAGACGGTATTCAACCGCAAATTAACGAGTTGAGTGACACGCTTGAAGCAAGCTCTGAATACAGCTTCATCTGGTTGCCTCGTCTATCTTCTATTAAGAACCGTTCTGTAGAAGTATCGAAGAAAGCCGTGGAAGAAATCGTTCGTTCGTGCGGCGGAAGTTCTTACTTCAACCGTACAGAATTATCTCGCTTATACCGCGACGTATTGGCGGGCTTGTTCCAACCAAGTGACCAAGAGTCTCTGCATGATGCGTGGGCGAATATTCTCTTAGGACCGATTCAATAATTTCATTTATATAGTAGAAAAGCTCGCTTGCGTTGTGCAGGCGAGCTTATTTCTATTTAAATAAGTTCGGTGGATTATATAAGAGTATCCGTATTTGTGAATCCACTGTCATTAAATATCTAATTTTTCGATGATTTCACCATTTTGTTGTTTGAATTGGATTTTTCGAATCAGTTCTTCCCCAAAATACTTAGAGAATGCACTTAAGTCAGGTGCGACTTCGAAGAGAATGCGGTGGTTTTCTTCATCAGGTATGAACGAAGACTGATGATTTTTTGGATTTGACCAATAATTCCAATTCGTATCGGTTCGTTCGTAATAAACATAGTTGTTCTTTTTCGTAACGTAAATTCTTTTGTTCGTCAGAGTCCGTTCGTCTTGAGATTTAATAATAGTTGAATATAATTTTAATCCCTCGAATTGCTTATATTCTCGAATTTTATCATTCGAAACGTTAAGTTTAATTAGTTCATAATCCATAACCTTACCTCCAAAATGTTCAACTGTATGGAATGCTGTTACTTTTATTAAACCACTTTTTACGAGTGATTTCTATCTCTTTATGATTGTGAGATGAGCCGTTTGATAGAGCAAGAAGAATTTCTGTCATTGAACAACCGAAATGTAACATATAAGTTACGTAACTTTTATGTTACATTTTGCTTTTTAAAAATAGGATTTTACGAGATTAAGTTCTGCTTCGTTGAGTGCTCGGTATTCTCCAGGTGCCAAAGCCTCGTCTAAGACAAATTCTCCAAAGCGGATTCGTTTAAGATAGGTCACTTTCACACCCACGCATAGAAACATCTTCTTCACTTGATGGAATTTCCCTTCAGAGATGGTGACAGTCGCACGGCTGAAGCGGTCGCTGCTTTCAATAATCGTAAGCGTGCTAGGTTTACATTGGTATCCACCGTGGAAGGTGACGCCACGCTTGAAGGTTTCAATAGCATCTTCGGGAAGCGCCCCGTTGACTTCTACATAATATTCTTTCTCGATATGTTGGTCGGGATTTAGCATACGGTAACCAAGCGGGCCATTGTTCGTCACAAGGAGCAACCCTTCAGTATCTCCGTCGAGTCGTCCGAGCGGGTAGAGGCCTTCGACGTTCTCCTTTACAAAGAGGTCGATAACGGTCGTATGTTCCTTATCGGTCGTAGCGGAGATGACGCCTTGAGGTTTATTCAGCATATAGTATTTCTGGCTGTCGTCGTGAATCCGCGTTCCGTTTACCGTAATGACTTGCAGGGTCGCGTCAACATTATTGCTGACATGAGTGGCCGGAACTCCATCGATTAAGACGGCTTCATTCTTGATGAGTTTCTTCATTTCGCGGCGGCTCAGCACCAGATGTTTCATTAATAGATGTTCGAGTCTCATAGGCCCTCCTTCAAGTCGTTTTCTCGATTATACAATTTTTTTAAAAAATGGAGTAGTTATTCGTTGACGAAGCTTTTATCCTGTGTTAAATTATTAAACGTTGTTACGCGAGATGTGAAAACATCCAATCATATTTCTTGCAATGAAAATATGAGCGTGATAAGATATCAAAGTTGTTGCAAAACAACGATTGACCTTTGAAAACTGAACAAAGAAGACGAACCA
>CAUTST010000090.1:0-4809 GCA_963540995.1 uncultured Streptococcus sp. | reverse complement strand
AGAAATGAAAGAACAAGGGCGTTCTTATTTTGGTCATTATGCCATGAAGATGATGCTAATGCAGCTTTATCAGGGATTAGGTCGATTTAGTAGACCACATCAAAATAATGCTGAGATTTGGCTACTAGATGTTAGGGCTTCGATTAGTAAATACTCACAGAAAGTAAAGAGTGTCTTTCCAGAGAACGCTACAGTAATTGAGAAACCATTTAAGAAGTGTTTAAATGTTGGAAAATTTAGAAATAGTTAATCAAGTGCATGGTGGTATTTTTGCCTTAAATAGCGTATAATACGATTATCTATGAAGAATTAGAGTAGAGGAGAGAAATTGATGAAACGTAGATCGATGTTTATTTTATTACTCACTTTATTTCTATTATTTTTAGCAGCTGCAAGTGTTTTTGTAGTTAGTGTAGATCCTAAAATTAAGAAACGTAATGAAGCATTAACATTAATGGCACCGACTGTAGAATTTTCGAAAGTGACGAAATTTTACTGGTTTAATACGGATAAGTCTTATTACACGATTATGGGTGAAGATAAAGATGGGAATGCCATCTATGCGATCATTTCTGAAGAAGGTGGAGATGTTACAATTCTTCAACAATCAGCAGTGGTCAATGAGCAAGAAGCTCGTTCTATTACATTACAAGACAAACCAGAAGTTGAAGTACTCGAAGCACGCTTAGGGCTTTTAAACGGAGAACCTGTATGGGAAGTCAATTACCGTATGAGTAATCAACGTATCGGCTATTACTATATTTCAGCGAAAAATGGTAAATGGATTAAAGATATTGAGAATATATAGAAATTGGTGATTTATGGTAAAAATTTCAGATAGAGTATCGAAAATATTGCCATCTGGAACTTTAGCGATGACACAAAAAGCTAGAGAACTGAAAGCTCAGGGAAGAAAAATTATTAGTTTATCGATTGGTGAACCTGATTTTAATACACCTGAAGTGATTACAGAGGCAGCTATTGATGCTTTACGAAAACACGAAACAGATCATTATACACCTGCTTTGGGATTAGATACTTTAAGACAAGCGATTTGTGATTTTCATAAACGTAAAGATGGAATTGAGTTGCAAAAGGAGCAGGTAGCGACATTTGCAGGTGCAAAATTTGCACTATATTCGGTATTTATGACATTGGTCGATCCAGGGGATGAAGTATTAATTCCGATTCCTTATTGGGTAAGCTATGCTGAACAAATTCAATTAGCAGACGGCGTACCCGTGTATATTGAAACAAAAGAGAAAAATTCGTTTAAGCTAACGGTTGAATTATTGAACGAATACGTTACCGATAAGACAAAAATCTTATTACTGAATGCACCATCGAATCCATCCGGGCTCATGTATTCAAGAGAAGAGTTACTCGCGATTGGAAATTGGGCATTAGAACATAATGTGTTTGTCGTATCCGATGAAATCTATTATGAATTAGTTTATGATGCGCCATCGATTAGTATGGCAAGTTTATCCAAAGAGATTTTTAATAACACATTAGTCGTCAATGGATTATCAAAATCGGTTGCGATGACTGGATGGCGAATCGGATATGTATTCGGTCCAAAACGAGTGATCCGTGCTTTAAACGATTTAACAAGCCATACAACGAGTAATCCCGCTGCAGTTGTACAATACGCAGCGATTCGAGCATTCAAAGAAGATGTTGAAATTGCGAAAAAAGAGATGCGCGACCAGTTCCAAAGAAGAATTGACTTGTTCCATGAATTATTAAACGACATTCAAGGAATTAAGTGTGAGAAGCCTAAAGGAGCGTTTTACTTATTCGCGAATGTGAAAGTAGCCATGCATATTGTAGGTGTTGCTTCTTCAGAAGAGTTTGCCCTAAAACTACTGGAAGAAGGTGGAGTTGCAACAGTATCCGGAGAGAACTTTGGATGCAATGGTTTCCTAAGACTCAGCTGTGCCAATAGCGAAGAAGAATTAAGGGAAGCTGCTAACCGAATTAAGGAATTTATTGAATCATATAAGTAAAGGAAGAGTGATATTTTGAAAACTATAACAATGAATCAAGCAAAAGATTACGTTGGACAAACTGTTACAATTGGTGCTTGGGTTACCAATAAACGTTCTAGCGGTAAAATCGCGTTCTTACAATTACGTGATGGAAAAGCTTATTTCCAAGGAATTGTAGTAAAAGCTGACGTAAGTGAAGAAACTTTTGAATTAGCAAAAGGATTAACTCAAGAAAGTTCTGTATTTGTAACAGGTGTTATTCAAGAGGACACTCGTTCTAAATTAGGCTATGAGTTATTAGTAAAAGACATCGAATTAATCGGGGAAAGTCATGAATATCCAATCACTCCAAAAGAGCATGGTACTGACTTCTTAATGGACCACCGTCATTTATGGTTACGTTCAACAAAACAACATGCCATTATGGAAATTCGTAATGCAATTATTTATGCATCATACGAGTTCTTTGATAAAAATGGATTCATTAAATTCGATAGCCCAATTCTTTCAGGAAATGCGGCAGAAGATTCAACAGAATTATTCGAAACAGATTACTTTGGAGACCCAGCCTTCTTAACGCAATCTGGTCAATTATATTTAGAAGCTGGAGCAATGGCATTTGGTCGTGTATTTGATTTTGGCCCTGTATTCCGTGCAGAAAAATCTAAGACTCGTCGTCACTTAACAGAGTTCTGGATGATGGATGCTGAGTATTTATACTTAACACATGATGAATCATTAGATTTACAAGAAGCTTATGTGAAAGCATTAATTCAAGGCGTATTAGACCGTGCACCTCACGCTTTAGAAACTCTAGAACGTGACACTGAATTATTGAAGAAATATATTAGCAAACCGTTCAAACGTATCACATACGATGAAGCGATTGATTTATTACAAGCGCACGAAGACGATGAAGATACAGACTACGAACACTTAGAACATGGGGATGACTTCGGTTCACCACACGAAACATGGATTTCAAATCACTTTGGAGTACCAACTTTCGTTATCAACTATCCAACTGAGATTAAAGCTTTCTACATGAAACCAGTACCTGGAAATGAAAGTCGTGTACTATGTGCGGATTTACTTGCTCCAGAAGGATATGGTGAAGTAATCGGAGGAAGTGAACGTGAAACGGACTACGATAAATTATTAGACAGAATTAAATTAAATGGATTAAACCCAGATGATTATGCATTCTACTTAGATTTACGTAAATATGGTTCTGTTCCTCACTCAGGATTTGGACTTGGTCTAGAACGTATGGTAACATTTGTTGCTGGTACGAAACATATTCGTGAAGCTATTCCATTCCCACGTTTATTAAACCGTATTTATCCATAATTAAGATAATAGAAAAGAGCCGCTGACTGGTGTCGTTGGCTCTTTTTTAGAAGAGGGAGGTCAAAAAATGGCATTAACATTCCAAGAACACTGGATTTATAGTGGCAGCACGTCTGTTCCAAATGCATTACTTCAAAATTATCGTAAATTGCAATTGTCTGCAGATGAGTGCTTACTGATTGCCTGGTTAATGCAGCGACATCCAGAAGAGTCATTTGTACTTGATATCAAAGAAACTTGTGTGCAATTTGGGGTAGACGAGAGACAATTATTTAGCATTATTCAGCATTTAATGGATCGACAAGTGCTAGAGATTAAACAACGTGAAGTAGCAGATGGAAAAAAAGTGGATTACTATAGCTTTAAGCCTTTACTTCATCAATTAGAAGTGTTGTTTAAACAAGGGGCATTTAGTGTTGAGAAGATGTCACAAAAGGATGTCAATGTACTAACTCTAATTGAGCAAGAGTTTAATCGTCAATTAAGTGGATTTGAAATTGAGATGATTTCTGGATGGATACATAACGATCAGTATCCACAGGAATTAATCGTTGCTGCTTTAAAAGAGGCAGTCTTAAATCAAGCACACAATGTAAAATATATCGATCGTGTTTTGCTTGCATGGAAGAACAAAGGAATCAACTCCATTCAACAATTGTCAACTGCTGAAAACCGCACAAAGAATGCGCAAGTGGACGTAAAACCAAATGATAGAGGAAATCAGTCGGTTCCTTTAGTGAATTGGGTGAAAAGATAGTTATGTTATCAAAAGCAAAAACATTACAAGCAGTTTTAGAAATGCAAAAACTCTTTCCCAATGCGCATTGCGAGCTGAACCATGAGACGCCATTTCAATTACTCATTGCAACCATTCTGAGTGCTCAAGCAACTGATAAAGGAGTGAATAAAGTCACTCCAAAGTTATTTGCAATTTATCCCAATGCGCATGCGTTGGCGAATAGTGAAGAAGAAGTAGTTATTGAGTGCATTCGGTCCTTGGGGCTCTATAAAAATAAGGCGAAAAATATTCGCCTCTGCGCTCAACAATTGGTTGAACGTTTTAATGGAGAAGTTCCTAAAACAAGAGAAGAACTTGTTCAATTAGCAGGTGTCGGTAGAAAGACAGCAAACGTAGTCTTAAGTGTCGCATTTGGCCTACCTGCATTTGCAGTGGACACTCATGTGGAACGGATTTCTAAGCGACTCCATATCGTTAAGCAATCAGCATCCGTTTTAGAAGTAGAAGAGACGCTATGTAAGAAAATCCCAAAAGATTTATGGGGAAAGGCCCATCACTGGATGATTTTCTTTGGGCGATATCATTGTATTGCAAGAAAGCCTAAATGTGCATCCTGTCCTTTGTTGGATATATGTGCGTATGGTCAAAAAGAAGTATAAACAAAAAGGTTGGACTGATATGCTCCCTCTAAAGTAGACACTAAAAAAAATAAACTACTTTAGAGGGGGT
>CAUTST010000089.1:0-4814 GCA_963540995.1 uncultured Streptococcus sp. | reverse complement strand
CAAAAAGTAGCATCCCTCCACGATACGTAATATCTTCGTTACGACCTAATGTAAATAATAAAATAAACATTAAAACAATTGGAATGAACCTTAAATACTGTTCATAAGGTAATTTAGATTTATACTCCATTTGAAAACGATCTAAAGGATATAACAAAGCCGTACATGCCCCAATTAACATTGAGAATAGTCGTGTCCCAGTACTCATTGTGACATACGTTAAAGACTCTGCCCCTTTATAACTAAACACCATTAATACAAATGAAGCAGTTGCTAATAGAACAATTGTAATAAACAATGATTTATGCTTTTTAAGAAATATACTTAAAAATGCGAACACAATTGGCCACAATAGGTAAAACTGAAAGGCTAATGAAATATACCATAAGTGTTCAAATGGATTTTCAGTTAATAAGTTTGGAATAAACGTTTGTGCTTGGAAGATCTGCCACCAGTTATTTAAAAATAGTAAACTAGAAGTAAACGATCCTCTTAAGTTTACCAACATTTCATTTTGAAACAGCGTTATATAAATGAACACCAGAACAAGCATTGCAATTAGAGGAAGTGCAATACGTGCTAAACGTTTTAATAAAAACTGCTTCAGAGGAATCTTGCCATCGTTCATCAAACTTGTCATTAAGCGGTTCGTCATAAAGTACCCCGCTAAAATTAAGAAGATGTTCAATCCAAGAAATCCACCCGGTAAGCGATAAGAATACAAGTGATAAATAATAATACTTAGAATCCCAATCGCTCTTAGGCCATCAAAGGAAGATACGTAAAAACGTTTTTCCATCTCGCTTCTATCAATCATATTCAAAACTCCTTAATCAACGAACTCAAATGAGAAGTTCAGAATGCGTACTAAGTCACCATTTTCGGCACCTTTCTCACGTAAAGTGCTATCCACACCCATCCCACGTAATTGACGTGAGAATCGCATTACAGACTCATCATGTTCCATATTTGTCATCTTGAATAGTTTTTCAATCTTATCTCCATATAATACCCAAGTACCATCTGGATCTCTTGTCACTTTGAATGGCGCTTCTTCCTCTTCTAAGCCATAAACGATATGTGTTTCCACTACTTCTTCATTTAATGGGAAGAATTCTGTTTCTTCTAAAACTTCAGCCGTTCTAGCAAGTAATGCTTGAAGTCCCTCACGACGATATGCAGAAATCGGGAAAATCTCAGGCATTTCTTGCCCTTCAGCAAGGCTATTTGCTAAATCTTTCTTGAACTTCTCTAAGTTTTCTTCCGCTTGAGGTTGGTCCATCTTATTTGCCACAATGAGCATTGGACGTTCCAATAAACGCAAGTGATAACTTCCTAGTTCCTCTTGAATAATTTTATAATCTTCAAAAGGATCACGGCCTTCCATCGCTGCCATATCAATCACATGAAGTAATACTTTAGTGCGTTCGATATGTTTCAAGAAATGGATTCCAAGTCCAACACCTGTGTGCGCTCCTTCAATTAATCCTGGTAAGTCTGCAACGACGAATTGCTCGCCATTTGGAGATTGCGCCATTCCTAATTGAGGATTCAATGTTGTAAAATGATAGTCTGCAATTTTTGGTTTTGCACTAGAAATAACTGAAAGTAAAGTCGATTTACCAACAGATGGAAATCCTACTAATCCAACATCCGCAAGTACTTTTAATTCTAAATCGAGTTCAAACTCTTCCCCTGGTTCCCCGTTCTCGGCGATATCTGGAGCTGGGTTTTTATGGGTCGCAAAGCGAATATTTCCTCGACCACCACGGCCACCTTTAGCAACCACTACTTCCTGACCATCTTCTACTAAATCCGCTATTAAAGCTTTCGTTTCAGCATTTCTAACAATTGTTCCTGGTGGAACTTTAACGATTAAGTCTTCTGCTCCACGGCCATACATACTCTTACTCATGCCGTTTTCACCAGGTTTTGCTTTGAAATGACGCTTATGACGGAAATCTAATAAGGTTCTAAGTCCTGAATCCACTTTAAAAATAACACTTCCGCCTTTACCGCCGTCTCCACCAGCCGGTCCTCCGTCTGGTACGTATTTTTCACGACGAAACGCAACCATTCCGTCTCCACCTTTTCCGGCTTTAACTTGAATCGTGGCACGATCATAAAACACTGCCATTTCAGTCACTCTCCTTTCTATGTGAGGGTTCTTATTTAACGATTAATGATGTGAAATCTGCAAAATCTAAAATGATTTGAGAAAGTAATCCTAAGAATCTTAGGCGATTACGACGGACTGCCTCATCATCTACCATAACCATGTTTTCATTGAAGAAATCATTGATTTTTGGTTCCAATGCTTCTAAATGACTGTATAATTCTTCAGGAGTTAATGTTTGTACTTTTGATTGAAGTTCTTTAATAGCTTTCACTAAAGTACGTTCACTTTCTGTTTCAAGACGTTCTTCTAAAATTTCGCCACTCACATCTTCTTGAGCTTTTGCACTAATATTGATAACACGGTTTAAAGCCTCTGTAATTCCTTTAAATTCTTCAGATTCTGAAACAGCTGAAAGAACTTTTGCTGCCTTCAATTGTTCAGGAACCGATGAAGTATTACTGTTTACAACCGCCTCGATAATATCAT
The DNA here is from genome assembly GCA_963540995.1 of uncultured Streptococcus sp. GTDB lineage: Bacteria > Bacillota > Bacilli > Lactobacillales > Aerococcaceae > Granulicatella. The sequence goes on along the minus strand of CAUTST010000089.1, from coordinate 2,209 downwards.
GACGTTTTGTAATCGTAGCGATACGTTGTGCGACACGTTCACGAATAAAGCTTAAGATAAATGCTTCAATTTCTTCCTCTTTACCAGATAAGAATCCTGCGTAATCAAGACCTAATAATAATTTAGTAAAGTCTTCAATTTCGATGTTCCAATCAAAAGCTTCAATAATTTGTACTAGCCCCATTACTTGACGTCGTAGTGCATAAGGGTCGTTTGAACCAGTCGGAAGCATACCCGCAGCTGTAAAGCTTAAGAAGGTATCCAACTTATCAGCAACTGCAAGTAAGGCACCAGGAACAGAAGCCGGCAATTCACCATCTGCACTTGTTGGCATATAGTGTTCACGAATCGCTTGAGCGACTTCAGGAGTTTCTCCTTGTTTTAAGGCATAGATTTCTCCCATGATTCCTTGTAATTCTGGGAACTCTCCAACCATATTTGTGACTAGGTCGAATTTATAAATTGATGCTGCACGTTGAGCTGTGACAACCACATCACTTGGTAAGTTCAACTCTTTTGCAATACGTCCAACAAGTAATTGCACGCGATCCATCTTCTCTGTCATAGAACCAATTTTGGCATGGAAGTTTAATGTTTCTAATTTCTTCAAGAAAGTAGTCATAGGAATCTTTAAGTCTTCTTCATAGAAGAATAAAGCATCTTCTAGGCGTGCAGTTAATACTTTTTGATTTCCTTTAGCAACATTTTCAATCATGTAGTCATTACCATTACGTACTGAAACGAAGAATGGCAATAATTGTTTTTCTTGGTTATACACAACGAAATAACGTTGATGTTCTTTCATAGATGTCACTAATACAGGTTCTGGAACCACTAAGTATTTTTCATCAAATGTACCTGCAAATGCTGTTGGATATTCAAGAATTGAGCTTACTTCTTCTAGTAAGTCTTCATCGATAGGAATAATCCAGTTGTTTTTAGCCGCTAATTCTTCAATTTGCTTGCGAACTAAAGCTTTACGTTCATCTTGGTTCACGATGACAAATTGTTCAGCCAAAGCTTTTTCATAGCTTTCAGGATTTTCAATCGTTGCTTCTTTTCCTAAGAAACGATGTCCTCTTGAAGTACGTCCAGCTTTTACATCTAATACGCCGATTTCTTCAATGACTTCCGAACCATATAAAGCCACAATCCAGTGAATTGGACGTAAGTATTCAAATGTATGATCTGCCCAACGCATTGTTACTGGAAATTTCATATCTGTAATTACAGAAGATAAGTTTTTAACAACTTCTTTTGTTGATTTACCAACAATATGTTGTTTTACATGAATGTATTCAACTCCATTCACTTCTTCCACATAAATATCATCCGTTGTTAATCCTTTTCCACGAACAAATCCTTCAGCAGCTTTTGTCCAAGCTCCATCTTTTTGAGCAATTGCTAGAGATGGTCCTTTAAAGATTTCTTCGCGGTCTGCTTGTTCTTCTACTAATCCATTGACGCGAACTGCCAATCTTCTTGGAGTCGCAAATGCTTCTACGGATTCAAATGCTAAGTTTTCATCTTTGAAGAAGTCTTCTACACGTTTTGCTAATTGTTCAGAGCTTGTTCGAACATATTGAGCAGGTAATTCTTCTAAACCGATTTCTAATAATAATGATTGTGTCATTCTCTCTCCTCCAAACTTTCTTATTTCTCTTTCAATAATGGGAATCCTAAAGCTTCACGTTCAGCCACGAAAGTTTTCGCGATGGTACGAGCCATCTTACGAATACGGCCAAGGAACCCTGCACGGTCTGTTGCAGAAATAATTCCACGAGCATCCATTAAGTTAAATGCATGAGAGCATTTCAAAACATAGTCATAGGCTGGGTGTACTAGCCCTTTTTCCATTAATACAGTTGCTTCTTTTTCAAAGTCTGTAAATAATTGCATTAATAATTCTGCATTGCTTTCTTCAAAAGCATATTTAGAATGTTCATATTCAGGTTGGCTGAAGATATCCCCATATTTAACATCTCCAGTCCATACTAAATCATATACACTCTCTACTTCTTGAATGTATGAAGCAAGACGTTCTAGACCATAAGTAATTTCGCTAGTGACTGGGTGGCATTCTAATCCACCAACTTGTTGGAAGTAAGTAAATTGGGTCACTTCCATCCCATCAAGCCATACTTCCCATCCTAAACCAGCACATCCAAGAGATGGATTTTCCCAGTTGTCTTCCACGAAACGAATATCA
>CAUTST010000088.1:0-4850 GCA_963540995.1 uncultured Streptococcus sp. | reverse complement strand
ACTAGGTCGTTGTTTCTCCACCGGAATACTAATTTCAACAAAGTTATCTGCATGAATAATATCAAGTCCTTCAGGTTTCATATGGAATAAGCGATGAACAACGAATTCAATTTCAACATCTTTAATGCGTCTTTTTTTATTTAAAATTACAATATCACGGTGAGTGGCAGCGTCAGCATAGAAAACAGTTGTTTGACCAAGTGAATAGACCTTGATGAAGTGCGCATCTGTATTTGCTAACTGTTCATTGACAAGTTGCGAGTGAGAATTGGTAATATCGATAAGCTTCATAGACACAGCCTCCTTCTGAAAAAAATTCCTTGAAACCATTATACATTTTTTTTGCTTCATTTTCATCTACAAATTTAAGAAAAGTTATTAAATTTTAAAGAATTTTCATTCAAGAGATTTTTTTATAAGTGTGATAGGAATTGTGATGAAAGTGCTTTTAAAAAATGTATTTAAATAGTTGTTAATTTTCTCAAAAAATGGTAATCTTATTAATTGAAAGGGTTGTATTTTTGAGGCCTACACGCTCTCGAAGTACATTTCTTAACAAAAATTTACTTTCAAAGGAGACTTTCAATATGGAAAAGAAAGAATATCATGTAATCGCAGAAACAGGGATTCACGCTCGCCCAGCAACTTTATTAGTTCAAACAGCAAGCAAATATAGTTCAGATATCCAATTAGAATACAAAGGTAAATCTGTTAACTTAAAATCAATCATGGGCGTTATGTCATTAGGTGTTGGCCAAGGTGCTGACGTAGTGATTACTGCTGAAGGTGCTGACGAAGCTGAAGCATTAGCAGGAATTGACGAAACTATGAAAAAAGAAGGATTAGCTGAATAATATGAAACCAACATTACACGGGATTGCTGCTAGTGATGGCATCGCAATTGCCAAAGTATATACTTTGACTGAACCAGATTTAACAGTCACAAAAGTAACTGTTGAAGATTCAGAAAAAGAAGTTTCACGCTTGGATGATGCATTAGCAGCGTCAATAAAAGATGTCGAATTAATCAAAGAGACCGCTTTAAAAAATATAGGTGAAGAAGAAGCGCAAGTGTTTGATGCTCACTTAATGGTTTTAAGCGACCCAGAATTAATTGGACAGGTGAAAGATAGCATTACATCTAATAAAGTGAATGCGGAATCTGCATTAAAAGAAGTAACAGATATGTTTATTTCTATTTTTGCAGGAATGGAAGATAACCCTTATATGCAAGAACGTGCTGCGGACATTCGTGACGTATCTAAACGTATCTTAGCTCATTTATTGGGTGTTAAGATTCCTAGCCCAGCAACTATCAAAGATGAAGTGATTATCGTAGCTGCCGATTTAACACCGAGTGATACAGCTCAATTAAATCGCCAATACGTAAAAGCGTTTGTTACTGATATTGGTGGACGTACTTCTCACTCAGCTATTATGGCTCGTTCTTTAGAAATTCCAGCAATCGTTGGTACTAAAGAAGTGACTTCAATTGCTAAAGACGGTGATATCATTATCGTTGATGGTTTATCAGGGGATGTATTCCTTAACCCATCTGAAGAAGTGATCGCTGAATACCGTGCTAAAGCAGAAGCATTCGCTGCTCAACAAGCTGAATGGGAAAAATTAAAAGACTCAAAAACTTACACTAAAGATGGCCATCAAGTTGAATTGGCTGCAAACATTGGTACACCAAAAGATTTAGAAGGTGTTGTACACAATGGTGCAGAAGGTGTTGGTTTATACCGTACAGAATTCTTATACATGGATTCTCACGAAATGCCAACAGAAGAAGATCAATTTGAAGCTTACAAGGCTGTTTTAGAAGGCATGAATGGAAAACCTGTTGTCGTTCGTACAATGGATATCGGTGGGGATAAAGAGTTACCATACTTGCCATTACCACACGAAATGAACCCATTCTTAGGATATCGTGCAATTCGTATTTCATTAAACGAACCTGAAATGTTCCGTACACAATTACGTGCGTTATTACGTGCTTCTGTATACGGTAAATTACGTATCATGTTCCCAATGATTGCGACATTAAATGATTTCCGTGGTGCTAAAGCCTTATTAGAAGAAGAAAAAGCTAAATTAATCGCAGAAGGTGTTGCAGTCAGCGACGATATCCAAGTAGGTATCATGATTGAAATTCCTGCAGCGGCAGTTTTAGCTCACCAATTCGCTAAAGAAGTGGACTTCTTCAGTATCGGAACGAACGACTTAATCCAATACACAATGGCTGCTGACCGTATGAACGAACGCGTTTCATACCTATATCAACCATATAACCCATCAATTTTAACGTTAATCAAACACGTAATTGATTCAGCACACAAAGAAGGCAAATGGGCTGGAATGTGTGGGGAAATGGCTGGAGATCAAACAGCTGTGCCTCTATTAGTAGGTCTTGGATTAGACGAGTTCTCAATGTCTGCATCAAGTGTTCTAAAAACACGTAGCTTAATTTCTAAATTAACATTAAGCGATATGCAAGCATTAGCAGATAAAGCAATTAACGAATGTGCAACTGTAGAAGAAGTTGAAGCATTAGTTGAAGATGCTGTATCTAAAATCTAATGAATAGATAGCCTGAACACCTGAGGGGAACCTTAGGTGTTTTTTGTTGTCTAAATTTCTAAAAAAATATTAAATCTCGAAATAGTGCAGTTTTGAGTATATTCACTGTGTAAGGAATATGATATACTACGATTCGTAGAAGAAATGAAGGGGGAATAGATGATGAAAGAAAAATTTCAAAAATTAGTTCGCAAGTGTGATACATTTTTAGGATGGACACTCCTCTTTTATATCCTAATTACGAGTATCCTGTTGTATAGTATTTTCAACGACTTTACAAATTCAGCAGAATTTATTTATAACGCATTCTAAAAAACAACAGCGAGGCTAGGAAGGTGTCACTTTCCTAGCCTTTTTCAGTTTTTTACATTGATTGAAATGACAAAGATTAGTATAATACAGTCATTAAGACTTGAGGTGACGACATGAAAAGACAAAGAACTTTTCAAATGGTATTAAGTGCGATGTTTATCGCGATGATTATTTTACAAAGTTTTGTTCCGTTTTTAGGAAACTTACCATTAGTAGTTTTAGATATTACAATTATTCATATTACGGTTATTGTTGGTGGGATTGTGTTAGGACCACAAGCAGGGTTCCTTCTAGGATTTACGTGGGGATTCTGTTCATTCCTACGTGCCTTCACATCAGGTAATGTTCTTAGCTTGATGATTTTTACAAATCCATTGATTTCAATCTTGCCACGTTTGTTAATGGGGGGGCTCGTTGCTTTGTTTTACCATAAAGCAACGAAACTCATTGCTTCTGATCGACTCAGAATGGCAGTATCTGGTTTCCTTGGAAGTATTATGAATACTGTATTCGTATTAAGTTCAATTTATTTATTGATGGGAAATCAATACGCAGAATTAACAGGGAAAACTGTTGCGGAATTACCGCTCTTCTTAATGGGCGTTGTTATGACAAACGGGATTGCGGAAGCATTGGCTGCAACTGTGATGACACCAATTATTGCATCTATTTTAGTAACAATTTATAAGAAAAGAGGATAGTTAATGTGGGAAGGTAAAAACGTAACTGTCTTTGTTACAGGTGGAATTGCTGCGTTTAAAGCAGCTACACTCGTTCGCTTATTTGTTAAAGCAGGGGCGAATGTGGAAGTTGCGATGACAAAGAGTGCGTGCGAATTCATTACGCCACTAACGTTTCAAGTGCTAACAAAGAATAAAGTTCACACCGATACGTTTGACGAAGACGAAACAGATCGCGTGCAACATATCCATTTAGCCGATAAAACCGACGTGGCAGTTGTTGTACCAGCAACCGCTAATACGATTGCAAAATTGGCCAATGGAATTGCCGATAATTTTGTAACGAGTACATTATTGGCAACAACGGCTCCGATTTATGTAGCTCCTGCGATGAATGAGCATATGTGGGAAAATCCTGCAACGGTTCGTAATGTGGCGCAGCTGAAAGCAGATGGGAAAGTGGTCATTGAACCAGTTACAGGATTTTTAGCAGAAGGATATAAAGGGAAAGGACGACTTCCTGAACCAGAAGAGATTTTCGAGCAAGTGACTTTCTTTGAGAGCAGAAGAGAATACAAGACTCCTTTAGAAGGGAAAACAATCTTAATTACTGCTGGAGGAACAAAAGAGCGCATTGATCCAGTGCGTTATATCTCAAATGATTCTTCAGGAAAGATGGGATATGCACTTGCAAAGGCAGCATCGATTTTAGGGGCTGAGGTGCAATTAGTTTCAACGACCAAACAATTGAAAGTTCCGTTCGGTGTGAATGTAACGTATGTTGAATCAGCGCGTGAAATGGAAGCAGTCGTTACAGTACAATTTCCAACTACAGATGTTGCTGTGATGGTCGCTGCGGTATCTGACTACTATGTGGCCAATCGATCAAATCAAAAGATTAAAAAGCAACACAATGAATCAGGATTGAAACTAGAATTAGCAGAAAACCCAGATATTCTGCATGGACTTGGTCATTCTAAGAAAGAGGACCAAGTTGTGATTGGCTTTGCGGCTGAGACTGAAAAAGTACTTGAGTATGCTGCGGCTAAATTAGAAAAGAAAAAAGCAGATGCAATTATTGCTAATGACGTTTCTAGTTCAAAAATTGGCTTTAATGCAGACAATCATCAAGTGACAATTCTTACTAAAGATGGAAAACAAATTCCGCTTCCAGAGTGTTCAAAAGATGCGTTAGCTCTTGAAATTTGGAAAACTCTAGTTGCAGAAAATGTGATTCAATAGTCAATAATAAAGGTTACGATAAACCAATTTAAC
>CAUTST010000087.1:0-4853 GCA_963540995.1 uncultured Streptococcus sp. | reverse complement strand
CCCCCTCTAAAGTAGTTTACTTTTTTTAGTGTCTACTTTAGAGGGAGCATATCAACTATTGGTACGGGAGTTTTTTACTTTTAGATAGAGGATGGTTAGAGGTTTCGTTTTTTCGTGAAATAAGGTACAATACTAAAGAATGATTTTTAAAAGGGGAGAACTATGAAAGCTAAATGGATGAAATGGGGCCTTTTGGCAGTGATGTCTACAACGGTTTTGGTAGCTTGCCAAACTCAACCAAAGAATGAAGTCGACACTGTTTCAGGTGCATCGATTAAAACTCCAAGAGAAATTATTAAATCACCTGTGAAGAAAACAGACTTCCTATTAGGAACAGCCGTTGCCTTATCGGTCTACCATCCAAACACAGAAGAAGTCATCACGAATGCTTTAGAAATGATTAAAGACTTAGAAAAACGTATTACCGTGAATGCTTCTGGTTCTGAAGTAGATGAAGTAAATTTGGCCGCTGGAGAAAAGCCAGTGAAGGTTAGTGCGGATGTGTACGAGTTAATCAAACTTGGATTGAAATATAGCGAAGAGTTCGACGGGGCTTTCGATATTACGGTTGGACCATTGACGGCTTTATGGCATATCGGGTTCGATGATGCGAAGAAACCAACGCAAGAAGAAATCGATGCCGTGTTACCACTTGTAAACTATAAAGACGTTGAATTAAACGACGCGGAACAGACCGTCTTTTTAAAGAGAAAAGGAATGCAACTAGACCTTGGAGGGATTGCTAAAGGATATATCGCCGATAAGGTTTGGGAGTACTTTGCAAAAGAAGGGATCACAACAGCCGTAATTGACCTTGGCGGAAATATCGTTGTAATGGGCGGTTCACCTGCAAGAGACGGTGTTGCGTGGAATGTTGGGATTCAAGATCCAGACGCTTCTCGTGGGACGACGCTTGGAACCATTTTAGAAAAAGATAAAACGATTGTAACGTCCGGGATTTATGAGCGTTACTTAACCGTGGATGGTCAAACGTATCACCATATTTTAAATCCGAAAACAGGATATCCTTATGACAATAATGTGGAAGGTGTTTCTGTTATTGTTGATAGTTCGACAAAAGGGGATGCTCTTTCAACATCGATGTTCTCTGTGGGACCAAAGGCTGGAATCGAGTACGCCAATAGTCACGACGGAGTGGATGTCATTTTCGTAACGAAAGATAAAAAAGTATATGTGTCAAATTCGATTAAAGACACATTCAAATTAACCAATACGAATCTTGAGTTAAAGGAGACTGTTGAATAATGACGAAAAAAGAGTTTATAGAACTAGTGGAACTGCGCACGAAAATTGCGAGTGTGTTCCCGTTTGTCATTGCGTTTCTTTATTCGTTTGTTTTATTTAAACAAGTGAATGTTTTGAATATGCTGTTGTTCTTTATCGGGATGATTTGTTTTGATATGGCGACAACCGTGATGAACAATTTGATGGACTATGTCAAAGCGAAAAACTCCGATTACCGTGATAATCATAATGTGATTGGAACGAGTAGTATTACTGTGAAGAAAGCATGGCAAGTCTTCGGTGGGCTGTTTGCAGTTGCAGCAGTTGTGGGGATCATCCTTGTAGCGCGCACGAATATTCTTTTACTCATTGTCGGCACGATTTGTTTCTTCATCGGTGTGTTTTATACATTTGGACCAATCCCGATTTCTCGAATGCCTCTTGGTGAAGTGTTATCTGGATTTACGATGGGATTTGGGATTTTCTGGATTACGGTATTTTTAAATGTGCCAGAAGGTGTAGTGTTTGCAGGGGTACAGTTAGACGTAAGTATTTTAACAATGCAACTGGACATCATCGCTCAGTTGAAGGTATTCCTATTATCGTTACCGCTTGTTTGTACGATTGCCAATATCATGCTAAGTAATAACATCTGTGATTTAGAAACGGATATTACCAACCACCGTTATACATTGGTTTATTATATTGGAAAGAAACAAGCCTTAGTTGTGTATCAAGTGCTTTACGGGGTTGCGTTTGGGGCGATGGTACTTGCGGTGTTACTCGGCGTTGCACCTTGGATTCTTCTTGGCGTGCTAGCGGCTGGCGTTCCTGTGTACAAACATATTCAACAGTTCAAAGCGGTTCAAGAAAAGAAAACGACCTTTGCTTTAGCGATTAAAAATATGGTCATGATTCATTCATTGCAGGCGGTGTTGTTATTCGTTGCGGTGCTTTTCTTCAATTAGTGTCTACTTGACAAAGCAGGTTCATTTCCTTATGATGGAATAGATATGGATTTATAGAAAGTAGTGAGAATATGGCTCAGAAAAAAGCGGCGTTAGCTTGTAGCGTATGTGGTTCAAGAAACTACACGATTACGCTTGGACAAAATCGACGAGTAGAACGTCTTGAAATTAAAAAATTCTGCAAGTATTGCAACAAACAAACACTACATCGCGAAACAAAATAAAAGGAAGAGGAGATTCAGAATGCGTTTTTTATCAAGTGTTATTAAAGAGATGAAAAAAGTAACTTGGCCAACAGGTAAAGAAGTTAACAAATATACAATGACAGTAATTATGACAGTACTAGCTGCACTATGCTTCTTTGCAGTAGTGGACTATGGAATTCATCAACTCATTACATTCCTTTTAAAATAATAGTACTTTAAAGTGATTAGTGATATACTAAGAGCAGTTGAAAAAACCTTCGCTTATGCAGATTTTTTTGTATGGGAAAATGTTGTCAACACTCAAGGAGGAGTATCAATGGAAAAAGAATGGTATGTATTGCACACTTACTCAGGTTATGAAAACAAAGTGAAATCAAATCTATTATCACGTATCCAAAGTATGGGTATGGAAGAAAATATCTTCCGCGTGATTTCACCTGAAGAAGAGGAAGTTGAAGTAAAAGACGGTAAAACAAAAACAACAGTTGAAAAAACTTTCCCTGGTTATGTATTAGTTGAAATGGTCATGTCAGACCAAGCATGGTATGTCGTTCGTAACACTCCAGGCGTAACTGGTTTCGTTGGTTCACACGGTGCAGGTTCAAAACCGTCTCCATTATTACCAGAAGAAGTAGAAGCGATTTTAGGACGCATTGGTGAAAAAGTGCATGCTCCAGTGGACTTACATGTATCAGTTGGAGACTACGTTATCATTACAGAAGGTGCCTTCAACGATATGAGTGGTAAAGTAGTAGAACTTGATCATGAAAAACAAAAAATTAAAGTAGCTATCGAAATGTTCGGTCGTGAAACCATTGCAGACTTAGAGTTCCACCAAGTGAAAGAAGATGACTCTTATTAACATGTATCCTACAATGTTAGAACGATTTATTCGATATGCGAAAATTAATACGCGTAGTGATTTAAAATCAACAACGATTCCTACGACAAAGAGTCAATGGGAATTTTTAGAGATGCTTCGAGACGAGTTAGTGGAGTACGGCTTTACAAAAGTAGAACTCGATCCAGAGGATAGCTACTTAGTGGCGCTTCTTCCAAGTAACTTAGAAGAAGGAAGTGCGGTTCCTGCGATTGGGTTTATCGCTCACGTCGATACCGCAGATTTCAATGCTGAAAATATCAATCCACAAATTCACGAGAATTATAACGGAGAAGATGTGGTGCTCCATGCCGAAAAGAATTTAGTAATGACGGTCAGCGAGTTCCCAAGTTTGAAGAACTACATTGGTGAAACGTTAATTACAACGGATGGAACGACATTGCTGGGCGCTGATGATAAGGCGGGGCTCGTTTCGATATTAGAAGCGTGCTTGTATTTAATGGCGCATCCAGAAATTCCACATGGCGATATTTGGTTAGCGTTTGGTCCGGACGAAGAAATCGGAAAAGGCGCGCACCGTTTCAAAGCACAGCGTATGCCTGCAAAATTTGCCTATACTTTAGATAGTGGAGTCGTAGGGAAGTTAGAATATGAAACGTTCAATGCGGCTCGAGCAGTCGTAACGATTCATGGGACAAGTGTTCACCCAGGTCAAGCTAAAGATGTGATGGTGAATGCTTTAGCAGAAGCAGCAAAACTATTTGCACGCATGCCAGAACAGGAAGTGCCTGAACGTACGAGTGGGTACGAAGGCTACTTTATGTTATCGAAACAATCAGGCGACATCGGTAAGGTAGAAGCAGAATATATTATTCGCGATCACTCGATGGAGAAATTCGAAGCAAGAAAAGCGCAGTTCCAACAAATCGTCGATGCACAAAATGCAACGTATGATGTACCTCGTATCGAATGCACGATTTACGATGAGTACTATAATATGTATGAAATCTTAAAAGACGATATGACTTCGGTGGAAGTAGCGATTGCGGCTTATAAAGAATGTGGCATCACGCCAGACATTCAACCATTCCGTGGAGGAACGGATGGATGTATTATTACCTATAAAGGAATTCCAACGCCGAACTTATTTACAGGAGCAGAGAACCTTCATGGGCAATACGAATTCGTAACGATTGAAAGCATGCAAAAAGCAAGCGACGTTGTATTAAAAATTATTGAATTAGTCCAAAGAAAAACGGTTGAGTAATCCTCAACCGTTTTTTCTATATATAAGAAAGAAGAAATGATAATAAGTATGCCGAAAACAGGGGTCGAACCTGCGACCTACGCGTTACGAGTGCGTTGCTCTACCAACTGAGCTATTTCGGCGTCTTACATCCATCATTATACGAGTGTTATTCTAAAATGTAAAGGTTTCGCGATGATTTTATATAGGAGAAATCCGACTTTATTAAACTTTTTAAGAAAATGGAAAAAGATTATAAAAAATGAATCATATCGGTTGAAATTGATTATCAGTTATGATAAATTAATATCACTGTTGAGCGAACGTTCGCTTATAAAACAGTTTCA
>CAUTST010000086.1:0-4883 GCA_963540995.1 uncultured Streptococcus sp. | reverse complement strand
ATGATATCAACTTTCAATCCTTTAGCCTCATATTCTGCTAATTTCTCTTGATTAAGATGAATGCTGTAGTCATCGTAACTATCTTTATCCTGTTTTTCTTTGTCAAATTCAATCAAATCAAAAACACGCGCACTGGAAACATTTCCTAACTTATTAGAATGAGTAAACCAGAAGACTTCCCTCACGCGCATAGAACCTTCAGGACGAGCGGATGACGCATCGTTTTCAAAAAGACTAACGAGCACTTCCTTAATAACTTCAGCATCTTCGTTAGAGAATCCTGTTTTTTCAGCAAAATTTGGATTAATCGAACCTTTGATGACATAGACACCATAATCAACAAAATGCTTAGTTCCCATCGTATCAGATGAACGTCCACCAGCTTTTTTAGGTTCGACACCATTTGTACTTCTAGTAATCTGTAAACTAGAGATGATGATTGGATCTAAAGATTTAGCCATGCTGACAGAAACCGGTCCACGAATAGCAAACGAGCGATCTTTTAGATAAGTGAAAACTTGACCAAACGAACGAACATCCATCCATAATTGATTGGCTTTTTCATTAATTTCTTCATCTGATTCTTTTCCTGTAAATTGAGTCTTGAACCGTTTCTCAAGTGAATTAAGCCCATCCTCAATGCGAACATTTGCTTGTACAAAGATGGTGTGGCCCAAATCCTGCATCCGATTGCGGATTTTGCGCTTGATGGCCACATCGCTGATCAAGCCTTGATTGGCTGCATTTGTTCTTGGCATATTTCCTGACAAGGGATCTCCATTTGCATTAGCTTCCCTCACTTCAACCGTGACCATAAAATCAATCTTGTGTTCCAACATCTGCTATTCCTCGCTTTCATTTTTCTCTTGTTTTGTATAAAAGAACTGCTTTTCAGCATAGTAACCAAAAATAAATTGATAATCCAAGGGATTGTTGATATCCTTCTTTCTCATTAGAGGATTGAGTAACCGAATAATCTCTGCTCGCTCTTTATCCAATTTATTAAAAATTCCATGAGCATTTAACTTTACAGTTTCTTCATAAGGTTTAATTTTATTTGTCAAATTCATCATTAACTTGGCAGGCTGGCTAGTATATGCGTTCCAGTACCTCTCGGCATTTGTAATTCCTTCCTGATTATTACCATCTATTCGATATCGCTGAGTTTCAATTAGCTCAAATATAGCTAATAATCTTCCAAAAAGATAGGAACGATTGGTATTTTCGTGGTCTAACATTGGTTTAAACTCCCTTCCATATTGTTTGTGTAAAATTGCTAAACTAACTTGTTGTACTTGATACCAGTGCTTAGAATACTTTTGTCTTTGTTTAATGTTATCTTCTAATTTTTTAACAATAGTATTTGGTATTGTTCTTCCATCAATCAAAGCTGTTACTAATTGCTGATATTGTTCGCTCTTAAAACTGTCATTGTCCAATTCCAAATAACGTTCTCTGTCAACACCATAGGCAACATTGATTATTTCATTAAAAGTAGGTGTTCTTAATTTATAATTTCCAGATTTAGTTTTTGCCTCCCAAGAATAGTTTTCCTGCCAAGTTTCCAGATTTTTCAATAATTGGGAAACTTGAACCTGACGGAAATATTTTAAAGCAATACGACCATTACTTGTTTTGTTCAAGATAGCGATGTTATAGATTGCATCATTACTAAATAATTTTTGACCTTTAATAAACGAAGATCCTATATTCTTGTTTTCTTCGTTCGGTTTGATAAAAACATGACTATCTTTTTCATCTTCATCATCTTCAAATAAATCATTAAAGGCCGGCTTAACAATATCTAATTGACTCTCATTCGCTAAATCATCGCTAAACCAGTTGATGAGATATTGTGACGATTCCAGCCAAGTACTGCTGTTGTTATTTTCCAGCAGATACTTAATCATTAAATGAATTTTTTCTGAAGTTTCATAGCCAACGCTAAAAACATCTTCCCGCTCCTTAAAGCGCCCTTTATAGGCCTCTCCTTTATTACTTACTGAAATAATTTTAGCATTCCCCATCAATCCCCGATGTTTATTGCTAATTTGCTCCGTTCGTCCACTGATATTGCATGTTCCCAAATTATCTCGATTAGCTGTTGTAAACGAAATAAACGATTGATGCAATGCCTTGTAGCTAGTTACTGATTCATCTTTAAAGCCATGAAATTGTACAATTGAAAATTCTAAGAAATAAGCTGATAAATCAACAGTCTTGTTTTTTCCATCAGAGTCAGAATAGGTGATTTTCAATCCCTCCCTTTGGTAATGCTCGCCATATAAAGACTGAAGAATACTACTTAGAAAATCTGTTTGTAGAATAAATTGCTGAATTTTCATCAAAAAATCCTTGACTTCACCTTCCTCACAATAAGTAATCCAACTAGCTAATTGTTTATGAAAATCATCATATTGTGATTGACTCACCTCTGATATATAATAAGAAAACTTATCTACAAGCGGATGTGGAGCAGGGTTGCTACCAGATCTTGCTACAGAATTTGCAGTCACAGGAAATATAATCGTTTGATTATCAGACATGAATTCTGCCTTATAGAAACTGCCATCCTGATCCAATTTGACCAAAACAACATTTTTCCCGTTTGACTTCAAACTAGTATGATAAAGCGGAAGCAAAACAGGATTGTCCCCATTTTGTTGGTCAACTAAGCCAATTTCTTCTGCTTTTTCATAAGCTTTTAAGAGAGAAGTAAAAAAATCCATTAGTCTTCTCCTTTCTCCATAGCATCGTATTCCTTAAGTTCATCATCAACAGACTTAACCTGGCCAGGTGTCTTAAATGTATAACTAGACAAAGTATTTACAATTTCACACTCAGACTGAGGCTTAAACTTAATCACCCCATTATCCATAACTGTTTTTGTGAAATAAGATTTTAATGGTGTCATTTCGTCTTTGGGATAAGCAAAAGAATGGAACATGATACCTAAATCAATAATAACGCCATCGTAGTAAGAAGGGGTGTTCTCATACTCTTCTTGACTAATTTCTTCGACTAAGCCAAAGCATTCACTGGTCCCTAAAAAAATAGTTCGCCGACCACCTTTCCGAATAGAACGTTCCATAATAGCCTCATGCTTGTTAGGTAACCTATCTTGCATCAAATCTTCACGATTTTCATTCCAAATGAAATGGAATTTCACTAGATATTCCACATCACTCAAGTATGAAACGTAACTCAAATCCGCACTATAATCATGTAACAAAGCACGAACACCATGTAGCTCTGTCTGAATTTGATTGATGACTTTAACTTCAGTAACAACATTTGTGATAGTCGGCTTGTGATAAATACTATCAACTATGCCTTGCAGAGCTTGTCTAGTAGGAACTGAGTACGATGATCTCTCGCTCCCACCTTTAGTTGCAGGATTTGTAAAGAGAGCCTGTTCACCACGTATTTTCGCATAGAAATTTCTTGATCTGTACAAGGTTAAAACCTCCTTCTGTGATTCTATAAACCTATCTTAGCACTTGAAACTTCAAAAGTCAATTGTTTTGTTTCTATATTTAGTGATTATAAAACAGCTGTTGATTATATGAATCGATTTTGATATAATCTAGCCATCATAGTGCTATCTATGTGGATTGAAATTATATTTAGTGGTTATTTATACTGAATTACAGGTCATCGAAGTCCTCTACCGACTCTCGTTGGCCTGTTTTCTTTTAATTTTTACATCAGGAAACTTCCTGACTCTAGGGTAATCCCCTTTTTCTCATCATAATAACCATCTGACAATATCTGAATTTGGCCGTTCAGATATGATTTTGTCGCTTCAAGCACTTGATCGTGCTTACGAACGCTTACCGTATAGGGCTGCAATTCCTTTAAAAGGGCTTTTATTGTTTGATAGTCTTCAGCAGATGGGTAATCATATTCACACAATTCTTCTAAAACCAACAATTTCTCAATAGCATCTCCATACGGAACCAACACCCCTATTGTGTCATTGTTTATTAAATTCATCTTCAAACCAGCAGTTTTAAAGGCTTGTTTTAACTTTCCTTTAAAATTATTTTTGTCTTGATATGAATTTATGCTTAAATAATCGTAAACTGATTCACCATGCGATAAAGGATAATCTATTGAACCTTGATTATTGGCGTAATAATATTCAAAAAAATCTCGATTTAATAGCGACATTTCAATAGGCGATGAAATCTTATGTAGAATATATTCTGCGGCGTCTTTCTTAGCCTTTATTTCTTTAAGTGATAAAATATTTTCTTCTTCATTTGTGAGATTAACTAAGGTAACTTGACCTTTATCACGTTTACCTTCACGATTACATCGGCCACTAGCCTGCACAATTGAATCAACTCCTGCATAAGATCGGATAACGCGATTAAAATCAATGTCAACTCCAGCTTCAATTAGTTGCGTACTAATACAAATAATAGGTATTCCTTTTTTTAGATGCTCTTTAATTTCCGATATAATGTCTAATCTATGCTGAGCACACATATTAGTTGAAAGTTGATAAATAGGTCTATCAGTCAATCTTTCAAGCATCACATAGAATTTATCAACTGTCTTTTTGGTGTTAAAAATCGCAAGAATAGACTCGTCATTTCCCAGTACAAAATCTACTAAATCTGACAGATTCGAATGTAGATTGTTCTCCTCAAATTTTCTAAGTTCTGTTCTTGAAAAGACTGCTTTTTCTTCACGAGTTAACTCAACAATATCAGCAGCTTCACCATTTTTTCCACCATAAGAAAGTTTATGTTTAATTGCAATGGAATCATAAGCTGGCTGTGTAGCCGTACATAAGATAATGGTCGTATTCATAACTTTATTTAAGAAATTCATGGTTAAATTAAATAAAGTTGTCACCTCGATAGGCAGCGATT
>CAUTST010000085.1:0-4985 GCA_963540995.1 uncultured Streptococcus sp. | reverse complement strand
AGGTTGGGGAGTTCCTGCTGAACGTACAATCGTTGTACACCCAGGAGACTCAGTTAAAATCAAAGACATCGAAATCGTTGCTTTAGAAGCATTTGACCGTACAGCTTTAGTAACTGCTAAAGACGGTGAAGTTCTTAAAGGTAAAATGCCTCAAGATATGGACGAAATCGCTGTTAACTACTTATTCAAAACAAGTGGTGGTAACTTATATCACGCAGGAGATTCTCACTACTCAAATATGTTTGCTAAACATGGTAACGAACATGAAATCGATGTGTGCTTAGGTGCTTACGGTGAAAACCCTCGTGGTATCACTGACAAAGTGACTTCAGTTGATATGTTACGTATGGCTGAATCATTAAACGCTAAAGTAGTTATCCCAGTTCACTATGACATTTGGGCTAACTTCCAAGCAGATCCAAAAGAAATTACAGAAATCTGGAAATTCAAGAAAGATCGCCTAGAATACAAATTCAAACCATTCATTTGGCAAGTAGGTGGTAAATATACTTACCCAACTGACAAAGATAAATTAGAATTCAACTTCTACCGTGGATTTGATGATGTATTCTCAATTGAGAATGACGTACCATTCCCATCATTCTTATAATATTGTCATTAATTAAATTTGGAGAGCCTAGAGCTTAACCCACTCTAGGCTTTACCAAACCGTACTAATGAATACGATTTCTTAATAACACAAGGAGGAATATATGTTAAAAGAAATTATCGAAAACGGCCGCTTTTCGTTCCAAAAAGGTTCTCTATCATGGGAAGATGCGATTAAAACAGCATGCCAACCTTTAGTAGAACAAAAAGTGATCGAACCTGAATACCCAGGTTACATTATTAGTAATGTTCATGAATTTGGACCTTACATCGTAATTGCGCCAGAGATTTGTATCCCTCACGCTCAAGAAGGAAAAGGGGTAAATGATACTGCTGTAGCATTTATGAACATTGAAGAAGCTGTGGACTTTGGACCAGGTGCTGACTACAAACCACATTTATTCTTCGTATTAGCATCAACTGATAATGAAAAACACTTAAACAATTTATCAGAATTAGTGACATTATTAGATGATGAATCAGTTATTAATGCGTTTGTTGAAGCGCGTTCAAAAGAGGATTTAGAAAAAATTTTAAAAGGAATAGGTGAATAATAATGGAATTTTTATTCAGTATATGGCAATTCTTCTACGCTAACATTTTTACAAAGCCACAATACTTTGTTGGTTTAATCGTTTTAGTTGGTTACTTACTATTAGGTCGTAAATGGTACGATGCATTAGCAGGTTTTATTAAAGCAGTTGTAGGTTACATGATCTTAAACGTTGCTGCTGGTGGATTAGTTTCAAACTTCCGTCCAGTTCTTGCAGCACTAGCCGATCGTTTCGGATTACAAGCTGCGGTTATTGACCCATATTTCGGTCAAGCTGCTGCTGAAGCAGCTTTAAGTGCTGCAGGTCATGCAACAGGTTTAACAGTTCAAGTATTGTTGGTTGCTTTCTTAACGAACTTAGCTCTAGTTATTTTCCGTAAATTAACTAAAGTCCGTACTGTATTTATTACTGGACACATCATGGTTCAACAATCAGCTACAGCAACTTGGTTAATGGCACTAGCTTTAGGTAACAATGTAAACCAATTAGAATTCGTTATTCTTTTAGGTATCGTTCTTGGGGTTTATTGGGCAGTAGCATCAAACTTAACAGTAGAAGCTACACAAGAATTAACAGAAGGCGGCGGATTTGCAATTGGTCACCAACAAATGTTTGGTGTTTGGTTAGTTGATAAATTAGCTCCTAAATTCTCAGGTAAAAACGACAAGAAGATTGAAGACCTTGAATTACCAGGCTTCTTGTCAATCTTTAAAGAATCAATCGTTGCAACATCAATCTTAATGATCGTGTTCTTCGGTGCAATCTTATTAGTATTAGGTAAAGACTACTTAGTAAGCGTAAATGGACAAGAATTAACAGTTGCTGCTTCTAAATTCAAAATGACTACATTAAAAACAACAGATGACTTCTTCTTCTACATTTTACAAACAGCATTAACATTCACTGTTTATGTTCAAATCTTACAATTAGGGGTTCGTTTATTCGTTGCTGAGTTATCAGAAGCGTTCCAAGGTATCTCTAACAAATTATTACCAGGTTCTATGCCAGCGGTTGACTGTGCTGCAGTTTACGGATTCGGTTCTCCAAACGCTGTAACAGTTGGTTTCTTATTCGGGGTATTAGGACAATTTGTAGCAATCTTAGGATTAATCGTATTCAAATCTCCAGTATTAATCATCACTGGATTCGTACCAGTATTCTTCGACAACGCTACATTCGCAGTATACGCTAATCATAAAGGTGGCTTACGTGCTGCTTCAATCTTGACATTCTTATCAGGTTTAATCCAAGTATTAGGTGGAGCAATTGCCGCAGGTGCATTTGGTTTAGCTGCTTACGGTGGATGGCATGGTAACTTTGACTGGGATACAGTTTGGGTTGGATTTGGATTCTTAATGCAAAACTTCCAATACATTGGTTTAGGTATCGTATTATTAATCTTATTAGTAATCCCTCAATTACAATACAGCAAAAACAAAGAACATTACTTCACTATTGCTGAAGACTACGAAACATACTTAGAGTCTAAGCAAAACTAATTTAAAATAGTAAAAGAATATAGTAAAATTAGGGTATCGGGTAGTGTTCTATTCGATACTCTAACAATTTAAGGAGATGTAAAATATGAAAGTATTAGCAGCATGCGGAAGCGGAATGGGCTCAAGCCAAATTATCAAAATGAAATTAACAAACGTGTTCAGAAAATTGAATATTCCTTTGGAAGTTCACCACTGTGCAGTTTCTGAAGCAAAATCTTCAGCTAAAAACTATGATTTAGTAGTGATTTCATCAGCTTTATTAGAAGTATTTGATGGTTTAGATTTACCAAACACTAAAATTGTAGGCTTACAAAACTTATTATCTGAAAAAGAAATGACTGAAAAAATTTCTGAAGCTTTAGGCCTATAAGAAGGGGTTCTACAATGGCATACGAACAATTAAAAGAACGTGTATTAAAAGCAAATTTAGAGTTACCAAAACATGGTTTAGTTATTTTTACATGGGGTAATGTTTCAGAGTACGACCGTGAAGCAGGGGTTATTGCAATCAAACCTTCAGGTGTTGACTATGATAAACTAACTGCTGATGATATCGTCATTGTTGATATTGACGGAAATAAAGTAGAAGGAGCCTTAAAACCTTCTTCAGACTTAGATACCCACTTAGAAATTTACCGTAATTTCAAAGATGTAAATGGGGTAGTGCATACTCACTCTCTATGGGCAACTACAATGGCTCAACAAGGCCAAGAAATTCCTGCATTCGGTACAACACAAGGGGACTACTTCTACGGAACAATTCCTTGCACACGTGAAATGACAGAAGCAGAAATCAAAGGTTCTTATGAGTTAGAAACGGGTAAAGTAATCGTTGAGACTTTCCAAGATAAAGATCCAAACGCGATTCCTGCAGTTTTAGTATTTAACCATGGACCATTTGCATGGGGTAAAGATGCAATGGATGCAGTACACAACATTACTGTATTAGAATACGTTGCAAACATGGCATGGCACAACCTAGCTTTAAATCCTGCTATGAAGCCAATGTCACAAACAATTTTAGATAAACACTATTTAAGAAAACATGGAGCGAATGCTTACTATGGACAATAAAAAGTTTTATGAACTTGGTTTGTATGAAAAATCAATGCCAAACACACTTAGTTTTAGAGAAAAGTTAGAAACAGTAAAAGCAACTGGTTTTGACTTTTTAGAAATCAGTATCGATGAAACTGATGAAAAATTAAGTCGTCTAGAATGGACAAAAGAAGAGCGCCAACAATTAGTAAACGATATGTTTGAAACAGGTGTTCCAATTCGTTCAATGTGCTTAAGTGGCCACCGTAAATATCCATTTGGATCACACGACGAAGCCACACGTGCACGTAGTCTAGAAATCATGGAAAAAGCGATTCAATTAGCTGACGATTTAGGTGTTCGTGTTATCCAATTAGCTGGATACGATGTTTACTACGAAGAAGGCGATGCAGTAACACTTGATTACTTCATCCAAAACCTTAAAAAAGCTACAGAAATGGCTTCACAAAAAGGAATTCTTCTTGGGTTTGAAACAATGGAAACTCCTTTTATGAACACCGTAGAAAAATCTATGCGTTTTGTTGAATTAGTAAACTCTCCATACTTACAAGTATATCCAGACTCAGGTAACTTAATGAACGCTTCATTAGAAGCTGGTGCGAAAAATGTCTATGAAGATATTGAATTAGGAAGAGGGCATATTGTTGCAGCTCACTTAAAAGAAACAATTCCTGGACATTACCGTGAAATTCCATTTGGTACTGGTCAAATCGATTTCAAACGTATGGTAGATACATTCTTATCAATCGGAGTAAATCGTTTCACTGGTGAATTCTGGTATGTAGGTCAAGAAAACTGGTTAGAAGACATTCAGTTTGCGAACCAATTCTTAAGATCTCATTTTCCAAACAAATAATTAGATTGAAACCTTCCTTAAATGGAAGGTTTTTTTTTAGTCTAAAAATACGAACGTTTGGATTTATAGTTCGGTTTTTACACGCTTATATAATTATTTGATTATTTTAATTATGTAAATTATATGAAAATACACATAATTTTATTGTTTAGGGTTGTAATTTTCGTGTGTGTCTTGTAAGATTATTAGAGGAGTTAAGAAATTCTTAATTTCACACAATATAACCGTATCTTAGGAGGATATTTTTTTATGAAAAAGTCTTTTTGGTCTAAATTAGCAATTGGATTATCATCATTAGCTCTATTAGCGGGATGTTCAAGCAATTCAGGTTCTGAATCAAAAGAAAGTGGTTCAAAGTCAATTGACACTTTAAAGGTAGCGTTCGTACCTTCTCGTGACCCTGAAGCA
>CAUTST010000084.1:0-5050 GCA_963540995.1 uncultured Streptococcus sp. | reverse complement strand
CCATTGGTATATCCAAAGCCACCATTAAATAGGTTTGCTTTTGTTTTATAAACGGCTTTTGTATTTAACGATACAACCATATTCTACTCTCCAATCCTCTATATTAAGGAGCCATTACTCCTGTTAAACTAGCTAGAATACCTAATGCAAATAGTCCAAAGATAATGTAAATTGGTTTTACATTCTTCTTCAATAACCACATTACAAAGAATGTTAATAGTAACGCTGCTAACCCTGGAATCAACTTGTTTAAGTTATCTTGAAGTGTTGTTACAGCTTCAGGTGATAATGTTTTACCACCTAATAATTTAGTGATAATATCTTGTAATTGTTCACCAGTGACAAATTCCCCTTTAGCTGGCAATTGGATATATTGATCAGCTTCTAATTGTACTCTTGTTAACACAAGTGGGAATTTCATGCTTGTCCAACGTTGAACCAAAATCCCCATTACAAACATCCCCACGATTGAAGATACTTTTGTAACAGATTGTAAAATACCACCAGATAAGTCTTTTGTGATTTCAGAACCTTGACGGTAACCTAATTCTTGTGTAGACCACATAAATGCGATACGGATTAAGTTCCAAACAATGAAGAAGAACAATGGCCCAATGATTGAACCTGTTGCAGCTAACCCTGCAGCAATCGCTCCTAAAATAGGACGAATTGTAAACCAGAATACTGGGTCACCGATACCTGCTAGAGGTCCCATCATCCCAACTTTAACCCCTTGAATTGTAGCATCATCGATTGGTGCACCATTCGCACGGTCTTCTTCCAATGCTAATGTTACCCCTAAAATTGGTGAAGCAATATATGGGTGTGTATTAAAGAATTCTAAGTGACGTTTTAACGCTGCTTTTGAATCTTCTGGATTTGGATATAGTTTTTTCAATGCTGGAATAAGCGAGAACGCCCAACCACCATTTTGCATACGTTCATAGTTCCAAGAACCTTGTAAGAATTGTGAACGTAGCATAACGCTTAAGCGGTCTTTTTTAGTTAAAGATACTTTTTTCTCTGTCATGTCATTCACTCTCCTTAATAGTCATTTAAAATGTCGCCAAGTGGGTCTCCTGAACTAGAATTTCCACCTGCAGAACCATTTCCGTTGTTGTTTGATAAGTTTAAATAAATAAATGCTAAGCTTAATGCGATAACCCCTGTAGCAATTAATGTTAATTCGTTTAATGGAGCAATTGCGAAACCGATGAAGAAGAATGGCCATGTTTCTTTTGAAGCCATTAAGTTAATAACCATCGCTAACCCTACTGCTACAACCATGTTACCACCGATTGTCATCCCATTTGCAAACCAATCAGGAATTAATTTTAAGTAGCTTTGAACCACTTCTGAAGATACGAAAAGAAGTGCTCCAGCAGGAATCATAATACGTAATCCTTGCATTGATAATGCTACATAGTGCCAGAAAGCTACTCCTCGGTAGTCTCCTTTTTCAGCTGCAGCGTCCGCTCTGTGAACTAAACCAACTGCTAAAGTACGTACAACCATTGTTAATACAAGACCAACTGTTGCTAACGTAACTGCTGTACCAATCGCTAAGTTACGACCAGCCTCAGAGAAGTCATTTCCTTTGATATATATAATAGCCGAAGCTACTGATGCTAAGGCAGCATCTGGTGCAACCGCAGCCCCAACGTTAGCCCAAGCAAGTGCAATAATTTGTAATGAACCGCCAAGAATAATAGCTTCTGTAAGGTGGCCTGTTGCAAGTCCGATTAATGTACACGCAATAATTGGTTGATGGAATTGGAATGCATCCAGGATTCCTTCCAAACCAGCTAAGAATGCGACAATTAGGACTAAAATAATTTGAATTGCATTAAAATCCATAATAATCTCCTATCTGTTTGTTATAGTTTTAAGCCTTCATTAGACTTTGCTTCAATCAATTTAAAGATATCCGCTGGAGAGTCAGAAACGACTTTACGAACATCCATCTTCACGCCCAAGTCACGAAGTTTCTTATAAGTTTCTACATCATCTTGGTCCACAGATAATGCATTACTAATTTGAACTTTACCAACTGAGTGCGCCATTGAACCAATATTCAATTCATCAATTTTAACACCTTGTTCAATCACTTCAAGAGCTTCTTGAGGTGTTTCGAATAATAATAATGCCTTTGTATCCCCGAAACGTGGATCGTTATAAACTTCCACTAATTTTTTAAGCGGAATCACGTGAGCACGAACTCCAGTTGGAGCAGCTTGCTCGATTAATTTCTTACGTAGATCATCTTTTGCAACTTTATCTGAAACAACGATGATACGATTTGGATTTGTTGCCTTTGTCCAGCTTGTTGCTACTTGTCCGTGTAAAAGACGAGTATCCACTCGTGCTAGAACAAATTTAATTTTACCGTCCCCGATAACCGTTCCTTCTGGGATTGCCCCTGTTGAAACTGGAGCAGCAGATTCCGCTTTCTCCTCTTTTTTCTCTTCAGGTTGAAGAGATTCTGGACGAACCTTCACACCTTCAATTGCTGTTGGAGCAATTGCTTTTGCAATTTCATGAGATGTATTCATTGAAAAACGACTAGCGTATGATTCAATTAACATCGGTAAGCTTAATCCTGCTACAATTGCGCGGTGTTCTGGATCTTCTTCAAACAGGATATTTGCTTGGTTGAATGGACTTCCACCCCATAAGTCTACTAGAAATAGAATTTCTTCAGTCTCTAGCTTTTCAACTGCTTCTCGCAGTTTCCTTTGTAAGTCTTCAGGTCCTTCGCTTGGCATAAAAACAACAGATTCAACTTTTTCTTGATTTCCGAAAATCATTGAACCTGATTGCTTAATTCCATCAGCAAATTCGCCGTGACTTGCAATGATAATTCCTACCATAAAGCTACCTCCTTTATTTAAATTAAATCGCTTTTATGATTTAGTCTATTTTACCATAACCACACACATACTTAAAGAAATCTTAACCTTTAAAATTGTTTTTTATCTGTTTCAATTCCCTATTATTAAAGAAAAAAGCCAATCCCGAATGGACTAGCTTATTTTTATACTTTATTTATATTGTGGACGACTATATCCAATAATATATCATGCTGATAATCTATGAGACTTACGAACGACTTTCGATTCATCATAATTACGTTCACTCGTAATTTCTTCAATCGTAATCACTTTATCGCCTTCTACCTTTTCAACAATGGCAATATGGTAGGCTACACCGTCAATGTTCCAGTCAAATGTAATGACATCTCCTGCTTGAGGAGTTATTTTTCCAATCCAAATCCCTTTATTCTTCATCAAGAGAATATGTTGAGGAACATAAGCTTCTTTATCAATTAAATCAATGAGACCACTATGTTGGTATATCGATGATACGAAGATATCGCACCAGTCATCATAAGTGCTTACTCGGTAACCACTATAACTACTCTTCCCAGAATTATAAATACTTACCATTGTATTGTGACGGCTATCGAACTGTTCTACCCCGATATATCCACGCGCTAAATCTAAAAGAATTTCTTTTTGGTTTCCTTTAGAAGATGGATTTGGTAGCCAAGCTCCGTCTGGTCCTACGTAATAGCGATAGTTCTCTACCCATTGATTTGTAGCCATTTTACCATCTGAAAGTAAATAGTAGTCACCAATCCATTTATTACGTGTTGTAATTCCGTTTTTGTAATGATACCATGTACCATCAGCCTCTTGAATCCAGCCATCTTTCCCTTTAATAGCAGAACGAACCCAAGCGCCGTTTTCACCTACATAGTATTTATCATTATCAACCCACTGATTCGTAACCATAGCACCAGTAGATCCTAAATAATAGTTTCCACGCCATTTATTTTTAACGCGCTTTTCTTTACCTTCATAATAGTACCAAGTTCCGTTTTCTTTAACTCAACCAGATTTCTTAACTTTTCCTGGAAACTATTTACCTGAAGCGTCTACATAGTATTTGTGGTTGTTTATCAATTTAGTTGTAGCCATTTTGCCATCAGCTTCTAAGTAATAGTCCCCTTTCCAGCTTGAATTGAGCATCGTATGGTACTATTTATAAAAATACAAAGTACCGTCTGGAATTTTCACCCAGCCTGTATATTTTGGAGCTTCTGTTGTAGAAGTTTCCGTCGTTACTTCCTGAGTTTGTGTAATTTCTGTTTCAGTTGTGATTTCTACCTTTTGAGTAGATTCCACTTGTGTCTTTGACGACTCTACTTCTGTAGTGAGTTCTTTTTAATGATGTAATTTATTTCCGTTATCATCTAAATAAAATGTAAATCCTTCTCCAATAACTTGGTTTACGTCTGTAATGATTACAAACGCTTCTGGATCATACTCGTGAATAATCCGTTGAACTGGCATCAATTGTTGACGACTTATGACAACATATAAGACTTGTCGCTTATCTTTTGAGTAAAAGCCGTGCCCATCCAATACTGTAATTACACGATCTAAATCCGTTTGGATTCGTTGCCCAATTTCATTATATTTATCCGAAATAATCATAATCGCTTTTCGTGGATTAAATCCTTCTAAAATAAAGTTAATCACTTTACTTGCAACAAATAACATGATCAGTGTAAGAACTGCTTTCTCAAAGCCAATCACAAAAGCTAGTGGTGTCACAATAATAAAGTCAATAAATAATAATGAAGAAGAAACGCTCCATCCTAAGTATTTGTGCATCATCATTGCAATAATATCCGTTCCTGCTGTTGTTCCTTTTCCAAGGATAACAAGACCTAAGGCTATTCCTACCAAGAATCCTGCTGCTACCCCAGCAACAACTAAGTTTTCTGGAACAAATACCGGCCAGTCTTGCGTCACTTTTAAGAAAGTTGGTAATTCAATAACTGCCAACACAGTATAGAACATTGTTTTTCTTTCAAGAA
Organism: uncultured Streptococcus sp.; assembly: GCA_963540995.1. Lineage (GTDB taxonomy): Bacteria > Bacillota > Bacilli > Lactobacillales > Aerococcaceae > Granulicatella. Next base: position 165 of record CAUTST010000084.1, on the reverse strand, counting down.
AACGATAACCAATAATTAATAAAAATCCATTCAAAATTAAGTTGGATAATGCTGGGTCAATTTGTAATGTATAATACCCTAACAAGGTAACCCCAGTAATTCCACCTTCACCAAAGTGGTTAGCAATGACAAAAGCATTAATCGTATATGAAAATAGGAAACAAC
>CAUTST010000083.1:0-5282 GCA_963540995.1 uncultured Streptococcus sp. | reverse complement strand
TTAGTTGCTTAATCCCTTCCTAAAATTCTTCATCAACACTATTTGACAAAGAGCCGTAAGAAACGAGAAGCTCTTTTCGAAAAGGAAAAGTTCTCGTTTTTTTGTGCATTAAAAATTCGCATATGAGCGGAATTTCACACAAAAAAATGGTATGATATAAGAGATGAACATTTTAAAGGATTGAGGAGTGGAATAATGAAATTATCAATTGTCATCCCGTTCTATAACGAGGAAAATATGATTCAAAAAATGTATGATGCCTTAGTAGCAGAAGTGAATAAAATTACTAAAGCAGAATTTGAAATTATTTTTATTAATGATGGTAGTAAAGACCGTACTTTTGAAAAAATGCTTGCAATCGCAGATGGGGATTCTCGCGTGAAATATATTAGTTTCAGCAGAAACTTTGGGAAAGAAGCTGGAACGATTGCTGGACTTGAATACGCAACAGGAGAAGCGGTAATCTTGATGGATGGCGACTTACAACATCCACCTGCATTGCTTCCACAAATGATTGATGCGTACGAAGAAGGGTATGACGTTGTGAGTGCTCGTCGTACACGTACAGGTGAAAAACCACACCGTACATTTTTAGCCAAACATTTCTATCGTCTTGCCAATAAAATGATGGATATCGAATTAATGGATGGAGTATCTGAATTCCGTCTATTTAGCCGTAAAGCGGTTCGCGCCATCCTTTCATTACAAGAATACAACCGATTCTCTAAAGGGATTTTCTCTTGGATTGGCTTTAAAGAAAAAGTTATCGAATATGAAAACCAAGTTCGTACAGTTGGGGAAACAAAATACTCATTGAAGTTCTCATTAAACTATGCGATTCAAGGAATTTTATCGTTCAACGATAAGCCGCTTCGTATGTGTATTAACTTCGGTTTATTCTGTTTATTAATCTCATTGGCCTACGTTCTTTGGACATTTGTTCAATATTTCGTAGCTCCAGATTCACTCGTAAGTGGATACTTCACAACGATTTTCTCTGTAGTTCTCTTTGGTGGGATTCAATTGATTTCTATCGGGGTATTAGGGGAGTATATCGGTAAGATTTACTACGAAGTGAAGAAACGTCCACATTACTTAGTGGATGAAACGAATATGACGGTGAAAGGAGAACAGCATGACGACTAAGAAAAAAGTCTATTTAGCCAGTTTTTTTGCGCCAATGATTCTCATCTTTATTTCTTGGGCGATTAATGGGTTCTTCCCGTTCGGCGCAAAATCTCTGATGGCTGTTGACTTTAACGCACAGTACATCGGGCTATATGCTTATTTCAAAAATGTATTCCTTAATTGGGATTGGAGTAGCTTCTTCTATTCGTTCTCAAAATCAATTGGGGGCGGAATGCTCGGAATTTGGGGTTTTAACTTATTAAGTCCATTTAACTTCCTATTCCTCTTCTTCTCCGAAGAAAACTTCCAATGGATTGTACCTGTCGTGATTGCGTTGCGTTATGGAGCGATGGGGGTAACGATGACGCATTTCCTTGTGAAGCGGTATGATGGTTTGAAGAAAAAAGCCTACTTGCTTCCAATCGTAGCGACCATTTATGCCTTAAACGGGTTCAACGTCAGCTACCAAATGAACCCGATTTTCTACGATGGCATGATTATGTTGCCACTTGTGTTGATTGGGGTAGAACAAGTTCTTGATAATGAGTCTCCACGAGGCTATATTGGAATGCTTGCTTTAGCATTATTTGTACACTTCTACATGGGCTATATGACATGTATCTTCGTAGTCATCTACGCATTATTCTATGTCATTCGTTCAAAAGAATTTACAAATGTGAAAGTGGTTTTTGAACGCATGTTGAAACTAGCATGTGCTTCGATTATCGCAGTAGGGATGGTTGCGGCGATTCTATTGCCAATCATCATCAGTTTAGTTTCCACTAAGGGCGGTTTGCAAAACTCATTGAAATTTGAGTGGGCATTGCAAATCAATCCGCTGGAGATTTTAGCCAAATTATTCCTAGGATCATTTGATAATGATTCATGGCCAGCTGGACCAAACTTACCAAACATTTATGTTGCAAGTGTCGGGATTTTAGGAACGATTTACTACTTTATCTCTAAGAAGATTACAAAATGGGGTAAGATTGCGGCAGGGTTTGTACTGGTTGTTTTCCTCATTTCTTGTGCACATGAATTTACAAGTAAATTATGGCATATGGGGCAAAATCCAGCCGGATTCTTCTATCGCTTCTCTTGGATTATTGCTTTCTTCTTAGTGTACTTATCTTACTTAAGCTTACGCGAAGTAGAAAGATTCACGGCCAAAGAAGCAAGCATCTTATTTGCAGGAATGGCGATTATTTTTGGGATTGTTCAATTCCAAGAACATTCATTCTTAACAATTTGGCAACGTATTGCGACTCTTGGTATTTTCATGATTATGCTTCTTGTCTTGTACTGGACAAAAGCGAAGAAACCGTGGGCAGTGATTGCAGTATTGACGGCTGTTGAATTAACAGCCAATGCAACCATTGTTCAGTCTCGTGTCGGCTATACAGATGCATATAAATACCATGATGCGGTTCTTCAATTGAAAGAAGCGATTAATCCAATTCGCCCTGATGATACTGAATTCTACCGTATCAATAAAACATTTAACTTAAGTAAAAACGATCCATTTATGGTCGATTACCCAGGATTATCCGTCTTCAGTTCGAACTTGGAAAATAGTACGCGTGATTTATTTGACCGTTTAGGAAATAACGGGATTAACGCAACAACATACTATCAAGGAACACCGCTACAAGACGCGCTCTTTGCAGTGAAGTATTTAGTAGCTCCAAAACCAGTGTATACAAAAGAATATCCGGATACTTCGAAGATGTATGTGTTCGGAAATATGGTAACGCGTAAAGATATTACGTCAAAAGAACCAGTATATGAAGCCGTAAGAACGAAAACATATGAAACAGGTTTGATTTTACCAATCGCATATGGGGTGAATGATGCAACTGTCAATGTGAAACTGGAAAATCATCAACCAATTCAAAATCATAATAAGATTGTTCAAGCGATGGGAGATACAAGTGAGAACTACTTAACGCTCTTAGCCGCGAATGAAGTGAAGTTAGACAATATGGAAATTCCAGATCCGTCTAAACCAGAAACGTATAAACGTGTGGATTCATCGAGACCAGGAACGATTACGTATCACTTAGTACCACAATCGGCAGAAGATTACTGGGTATCCATTCCTCAAAAACTTTCTCGTACAAATACAAATAAAGTGAGAATTTTATTGAATGGAAATACGTATGACTTCCAAGATAAATTCCAACAAACACAGCTAATTCAAATTGCACATAATTCACTTGGGGAAGCCGTTGATTTAACAATTGAAATTGATACGGATGATGAATATAACTTATCTGGTTTACGCCTAGCACGTTCAAATAGTGATTTAGTAAATCGTATGATTGAAGAACGTCAACTTCAAGGAATGGATGTCACTTATTGGAACAACAGTCATATTCAAGGGACTGTGAATATTACAGACGACAGCACATGGATGATGACAAGTATTCCATATGAAAAAGGCTGGACTGTTAAAGTTGATGGAGAAGTCGTTGGTACGGCCAAAGTTTGGGACAGTCTTCTTGCTTTCCCAATTACGCCTGGTGAACATACGATTGAGATGACTTATTTGCCAGAAGGATTTATGGCAGGTTTAGTAATTTCAATTTTATCAATTTTTATTTATGTTTTTGCCATTTATAAAAAATGGATTTAATTGAATAGGAGTAGACTATAATGACAATTTCAAAAATGAAATTAAAATATAGTTCGCTATTCTTCGTTCCCTTTGTGGTAATGTTGGGGGTCTTCCTATCTTTAGGATTGACCCCTTTTTCGCAAAATTCGATTCATAGTGGAGACTTTCTTTCTCAATATTTTCCGCTTTATATCGGATTACACAAACTTTTTTGGAGTGGAGATTTTAGCGGTCTATTTTGGTCCTTCGAGAAGTCACTTGGAGGAGCAATGCCAAGTGTCTGGGGCTTTAATAGTTTAAGTCCATTCACGTTTTTATATGTAATATTCCCGATTTCAAGTTTTCAGGTCCTCAGCTATGTCATTCCACTTCTACGTGCTGGGGTCATGGGAGTGGTCTTTGGATACTTCCTTGAAAAGAAATTCCAAGGAGTATCGAAGCATTATTGGTTATCGTTAGGATTAGCTTCGTCATATGCACTTAGTGGGTTTGTCGTATCGCAACAGTTCAATCCTAATTTTTTAGATAATCTAATTTATATTCCGTTTATTCTTTTAGGAATCGAAGAAGTGGTTAGTGGAAAACGGTCGGTGAAATTACCGCTGTTTCTTGCCATCAGTCTAATCACGAATTTTTATACAGGGTATATGATGTGTCTCTTTGTGGCGCTCTATACATTTTATGTGGTCTTCTCGAGGGAGATTTCTTTAAAAGAGGCGATGCTAAAATTAGGGAAAGTTGCGTTATTTGCGCTTATAGGTGTAGGTCTTGCAGCGTTTTGGCTATTACCAGTCTTTAGCGCCTTGCTAGAAAGTAAAGCAAGCGCGGGAAGTACCTTTGCATGGTCATGGAATTCCTTGAATGATCTAGTTGCCATGCCACAGAAATTTATTTTAGGATCCTTTGGTGAAAAAGAGTGGGGCGATTCTAAGGCGTTACCGCAACTTTTTATCGGCGGATTAGGACTCTTTGGATGTTGTACATTCTTTGCGAAAAGAGAGATTACACTTCGTAAGAAATTAGCAGCGGTAGTGGTGTTATTTATCTTACTGCTCTCATTTTCAATTCAAGGATTCGATCAAATCTGGCATATGGGACAACGCCCGGTTGGTTTCTACTTCAGAAATTCGTGGGTTGCGAATACCTTTATGCTGGTGTTAGCGTCAGAAAGCTTAATGAAATGGAAAGATGAGTTCCGCTTGTACGAGTTTTTAGCAGCTATCTTTGGATTTGGTTTCGTTCTAGTGTTGTCGACGCTAAGAAGTCTTCAATATGTAGAAACACCGCAGAAAATACTCGCATTTATTATTTGGACAATCATCTTATTAGCATTCTTCTTTAGAAGAGCGGATAGAGTTCGTAGGCTACAATTAACCGCTGGAGTCGTTATTGTTGAGTTAATGGTGAGTTCCGTTGTTGGATTTAGACGAGCACCTTATTTCATTGGGAATGCAGGGTTGAAGGAACAAATGGAATTTGCGATGGCGTTTGACGAAGAAGGGTACAGCAGTAAAAATACATTTACCCGAATGGAAAT
>CAUTST010000082.1:0-5366 GCA_963540995.1 uncultured Streptococcus sp. | reverse complement strand
GTTCCTGTAGCTTTAGAAGCAATTCTACAAGTGTTGCCATTAGATACTTACAGCTCATATCAAGCAGGACTAATGCAAGTCGTTCCAGGAGATCCGACAGTTCCAGTGATTTGGGACGAATATAAACGTCTTTTAGAAGAAAATCACCCAGGAGCAGCGATTAAAGAGTTCGAACGATTTGAGTTTTACGAACAAGCAAAAGACGCTTATCTTGTGATTCAAACGGGAGAAAGTGCCTTATACGGTAACATCATCTTGAAAAAAGGTGTTTTATAAACTTACTTACTAGTTAGGAGAGAAAAATTATGTCAACTTTTTATGTACCAGCAATTAACTTAATCGGAAGAGGAGTCGTTAAAGAAATTGGACCTTACGTAAAAGACTTAGGATATCATAAAGCTCTTTTAGTAACGGATAAATTTATCGAATCAAGTGATATTCTTCCCAAAGTAACAGAACCTTTAAAAGAAGCAGGTGTGGACTTTGTAATTTATTCTGATGTAGAACCAAACCCAACTTGTAAAAACGTTAATGACGGGGTTGCTGCACTTAAAGAAAACAACTGTGACTTCATCATCAGCTTAGGTGGAGGTTCACCTCAAGACTGTGCAAGCTGTATTTCAATCATTGCAACAAATGGTGGTAAACCACAAGACTACGAAGGATTACACAAATCTTCTAAAAAAGGATTACCAGTTGTAGCAATCAATACAACTGCAGGTACTTCTGCTGAAATTACAATCAACTACGTAATTACAGACGAAGAAAGAAAAGTTAAAATGGTAATGGTTGATAAAAACAGCCTAGCTTTAATCTCAGTAAACGACCCTGAATTAATGGTATCTAAACCAGCAGCATTAACTGCAGCGACAGGTATGGATGCTTTAACTCACGCGGTTGAAGCTTTAGTAACTCCAGGTGCTTACGGCGTTACTAAGAAATTATCAATTGGTGCGATTGAATTAATTAAAGAATACTTACCACGTGCTGTTAAAGATGGTCATGACATCGAAGCTCGTGAAGGTATGGTGAACGCAATCTTCTTAGGCGGTATGTCATTCAATAACGCTGGACTTGGTTATGTTCACTCAATGGCTCACCAATTAGGTGCTGTTTACAAACTTCCACACGGTGTATGCTGTGCAATGTTATTACCAGTAATCGAACGCGAAAATGCAAAACGTGTTCCAGCTGCATTCCGTGATGTTGCAAAAGCTTTAGGTTTACAAACTGAAGGTAAATCTGACGAAGAATGTGCAGCATATGCAATCAAAGAAATCGAAACTCTTTCTGAAACAGTTGGTATTCCTAAGAAATTAACTGAATTAGGAATTGAAGAAAAAGACTTCGACTTTGAATATCTATCTAAAAATGCGTTAATCGATGCTTGTGCACCAGGTAACCCATTCATGCCAACATTAGAAGAAACAATTGCTTTCTACAAAGAATTGTTCTAATTAAAAGCTAGTATAGATTTATCATAGTTTAATAAAACGTGGAGCATTGTCACCCCCCAGTAAAACGGCAATGCTCCATGTTTTATTTTGGTGGAAATTTATGAAAACGCATTAATTTGTACTTGATATTTGAATAAACCTAGTCTAGTATTAAGGTATTAAGAACTTAGGAGGAAATGGAATGATAGGGTTAATTCTTACAGGGCATGGACAATTTGCCGTTGGGGTAGGCCAAGCTCTAGAAATGATTGCAGGAAAGCAAGCAGCATTTAAAGTAGTACCATTTTTAGAAAGTAATCCAATGGATGCTCTTGAAACAAATTTACGAAATGCAATGGCAGAATTGCAACAAGAAACAGAAGGGATTGTTGTGTTTGCTGATCTCTTAGGAGGAAGTCCGTTTAAGGCAGCAATGTTAGCCTCTGTAGATTTTGAAAATGTGGAAGTAGTCGTGGGAACAAACTTACCAATGTTAATTGAAATTGCAATGTTACGTGAATTTGCGTCCAGCGCTCAAGATGTCGTGACACAAAGCTTACTAGCAGGGAAAGATGCCATTCAACATGTGAGTCTTCCGACGATTCAACAAAACGATATTGATGAAGATGAGGATGGAATTTAATGGATGCCAATATTATTTTAGTGAGTTCGCTTACCTTTATTGTTTTTGTTGTAGTGATTTTGGGAGTATATTATTTCTTTTCAAGAAAAAATATGAAACGTCAACAACAATATTTCGAAAAATTACATGCCGATTTACAAGTTGGCAAACGTGTTATTTGTGCCAATGGTTTATACGGCACCGTTAAAAAAATGGATGAAGAGAAAGTGGATGTAGAAATTGCAAGAGGCATTGTGGTTACAGTATCTCGTTATGCGATTTCAGAAGTCTTATAATCGGTGAAGGTATGCAATCTTATTTTGGAGAATTTTACACTGGAAAAGATGGGAAAGATTATTTCTATCTTCCATTCCTAAAGACGGTTTATCATATCCCTACAGACGATTTAGTCACGTTTAATGCTTTTAGACATCGTTTTGTTATTGCGTTTGCGCTGGGAGCAATTTTTTATAGTTTCTTTCCAGCAGATGTATTACTATGTGTTTTTGTAGGTGCTTTATTTTACGCGCTATCAACAGTAGCGTATCTGAAAAGTATCCTCCCAAAATATATTGTCAAAAAGGGAGTCCAAGAAGGGGAACTTGAACGTGCAAAGGAAAACGAGCAACAAGGTTCACTTGCTAAAACCTTACTGATTAGTTTAGCAGGTGTGGTGATTATCGCTGGAAGCTTCTTTGTTTCTGGTGAAATGTTGAATCGCATGATTATCGTTCTTTTCGGTGTCATTGTAACGATTAGTGGTACAAGTTCAATTATTGGAAAATCAAAATAGACATTCAAAGGAGCTTAGAATCTAAGCTTCTTTTTTTGCATAAAAAATCTCGGTTAACTTGTGAAGAAATTTCTAAAACTTATTCTCGGTATCATTATTTGTATGACAATTAGACTGTTTAAAAACGCTGATTATATAGTGTTTTACATAAGTAAAGTATAAAAATATAAAATTGAAGAAATTATTAAAAAAAATTCAATAAAACGCTTCCAAAATTCCAGATAATTCGATATAATGAGTTTAGCTTTTTATGAAAGGAGAGCTAGTAATGCCAAATATTTTATTAACACGAATTGACAATCGTATGATTCACGGTCAAGTTGCGACTCAATGGTCATCTTACTTAGGGGCCAACCTACTGCTTGTTGCAAATGACAAAGTGGCTGCGGATCCGATGCGTCAAGGGTTAATGGATATGGCTGCTCCAGCTGGTGCACAAACTCGTTACTTCACTATTGAAAAAACGATTAATGTCATCGGTAAAGCAGCAGACCGTCAGTTGATTTTCATCATTTGTGAAAATCCTCAAGACGTCGTGAAATTAGTAGAGGGAGGAGTGCCAATCAAGAAGGTTAACATTGGGAACATGCATATGGCGGAAGGTAAACGCCAAGTTGCAGGTGTTGTTGCGGTTGATGATGCAGATGTTGCTGCGTTCAGAAGACTGCAGGAGTTAGGTGTCGAACTTGAAATTCAGAAAGTACCAACTGAAGGAAAAGAAGACGTTTCGAAATTATTTCAATAATTTATATTTATAAAAGGGGTCAATGAATATGCAAGCAAGTTTTATTCAAATCTTATTAGTATTCCTTGTAACTTTTGTTGCTGCGATTGACCAATTCAGCTTTTTAGAATCACTATATCAACCTATCGTTATGGGTCCAGTGATCGGAGCTATTTTGGGCGACCTACAAACAGGGTTAGTTGTTGGGGGTACATACCAATTAATGACAATCGGTAACATGCCAGTCGGTGGGGCACAACCACCTAATCCCGTAATCGGTGGAATTATGGCGACAGTATTGGCGATCAGTCTTAAATTAGAACCAGCTGCTGCAGTAGGTGCGGCTGTTCCATTTGCGCTTTTAGGTCAATATGGCGTTACTTTAATCTTTGCTTTAATGTCACCAATGATGGCTGTAGCCGATGGATATGCACATAATGCAAATCCAAAAGGAATTGTTCGTTTGAACTATTTAGCAATGGCTGCGTTAGGAACTATCTTTGGTTTAGTAGTTGTATTATTCTTTATCGGTGGACAAACTATTGGGGACACTTTAACTGACTCAATTCCTAAGTGGTTCATGGCTGGTTTAGGTGCTGCCGGAGGTATGATGCGTTTCGTAGGGTTTGCAATCTTACTTAAAGTAATGGTTTCTAAAGAACTATGGGGCTTCTACTTCTTAGGTTTTGCTTTAGCAAATATTGTTTCTGCAAGTGAAAGCTTAGCTGGATCTGCATTAGTATTATTAGCGTTTGTTGGTTTTGCAATTGCATACTGGGATTTCCAAATCCAAACAAAATTCAAAACAGCTGGTGCTAGCATTGTGAACGATGGAGGTGAAGAAGATGGCATATAATATTCCAGATTCTTATAAAAACCAAACGCCTGCTCCGCGCTTAGATAAAGCAACTTTAAATAAAATGGCATGGCGTTCAATTTTCCTACAAGCTTCTTTCAACTATGAACGTATGCAAGCAGCTGGTTGGTTATACGGTATTTTACCAGGGTTAGAAAAAATCCATACAGACAAAGATGACTTAGCTGCATCAATGTCTCACAACTTAGAGTTCTTTAATACTCACCCATTCTTAGTAACTTTCGTAATGGGGATTGTATTATCTCTTGAACAAAACAAAGCAGATATCCAAACAATTCGTGCAGTACGTGTTGCTGCAATGGGACCATTGGGTGGTATCGGGGATGCTTTGTTCTGGTTCACATTAGTTCCAATCGTAGCAGGTATTTCTTCAAACTTTGCTTTACAAGGAAGCATTGCTGGACCATTACTATTCTTAGCGATATTCAATATTGCACAATTCGCAATTCGTTACTGGTTAATGCACTGGTCTTATAACTTAGGAACAGATGCAATCGGTATCTTTACTGCAAATGCGAAAGAATTCACTCGTGCAGCTTCAATCCTTGGGGTATTCGTAGTTGGGGCTTTAACTAGCCTTTACGGGGGTACTAAATTAGGAATTACAATTGCAAACGGTGAAAAACCAATCGTTATCCAATCAATCCTAGATGGTGTATTACCAAAATTAATTCCATTAGGAATTACTTTAGGACTATACTACTTATTAGCGCGTAAAAAATGGACGCCACTATATTGTATCCTTCTTCTATTGGTTGTCGGAGTCGGTTTTGCACTCTTAGGTCACCTACTAGGAGTTACATTCTGGGGATAATCCCTAATCAATAAAATAAGCTAGGCATCATGATGCCTAGCTTATTTTGGTTCTATAATTTTTAGGGTTGATGGAAATTTTCCACCAACCCTATTTTAGT
>CAUTST010000081.1:0-5374 GCA_963540995.1 uncultured Streptococcus sp. | reverse complement strand
GAGCCTTCGCACTTCCTCATCTACAGCATTCGTTTTCGGAGTAAGGAATTTTCCTGTTTTCTGTAAGAAGAAACCACAGCCAATTCCAAGAGCTGCGGCAACCCCCACACCTAGCACGACCTGGTTCGTTAAAAATCCAACCACGATAATGGCAATGATTCCAATAAGGCCAATAAGGCTTCCTCCTTGGAACTGCCCTGCGTTTCCTTTTTCACCTTGCAGGGCATCTAATTCGGCTAATTCAGCGTCTGTAAATGGTTTGGCGTGTTCACTTTGAACACCAATATTTCCCGGATGCGTCTTCAACTCACGTTCCAATTCAAAGGCACGTCCTTCTACAGCCGTTGCCCCTTGAGCCTTCGCGTAAAGTGCTTCAAGAGTTGTATCCTCTGCTGCTTCTCCAAGCACTTCTGCTTCTTCTTTTGCCTGCTCTAACTCGATTTTGATACGTTCGAGTTCTTTTTCAAAGGAGTATAACGTATTATTCGCCTCGACAGCCTTACTATGGTCATACTCCTTGGGGAATTCTTTTAGTCCTTCCATTGCACGGAATTCTTCTAAGGCATCAAAATGAGCAAGCTTATTCTCTAAGGCATCTAGTCTAGATTCTGTGTCTTGTAATTTTCCGGACAGTTCTGCTTCTTCTTCGTGAAGTTTTTTAATCGAACTGAGATAACTTTCATAAAGCGCATTTTCTCCTTTGGTTTGTGCCAATTGATTCGTTAAACCTTCGAGACGGTCCATCCGCTCGTTGAGTTCGAGTTTTTTAGCTTGCGGACGAAACAACTTATTCGCCTCGACCAGTAGCTTCTGACTCTCCTCATAGGCACCCTTATGTCCCATGACACTCAAACTATACAAGAAGCGATGGATTTCCTCTTCGCTTTCGAATGCATGATTTTGCAATTCCTCTTCATTGAATCCAAAGAGTGAATGGTATTCATTCATCGTCAACTCATGAAGAACACGTTCCAGCATCGTTTCTGGTAACTCTTGTCCCGTTTCAGCACTCTTTAGAACGAGTTTCTTTTGAGGCCCCACTGCACTTCTCTCGATAACAAGAGCACCCAGCCCTTCATCTTCAATCCACATCCGTCCACCACGTGTATTCGTATGCAGTGGTTGATAAGGATAAACGCCATTTTTCTTCTGTTTAAAATCAAAGAGCATCTGCTCGATAAAGCGTCGAAGGGTCGTCTTTCCAGATTCATTCAAACCTTGCACAACTTGCAAGTTCGGATGGAAAGTAAAGGTCTCGTGTTCCCATTTTCCAAAATGATCAATTTCGATTTTTGAAATGTACATTAACCTTCCTCCCTTCCTGAAAAGCGAGCTTCTAATATGCGAAGTGCACGTTCGTGAATCTCTTGTTGGACCTCTTCTTTTTGAAGGAAGTCGCTCATCAACTGATAGGCAAAACCACTTTTAGCAATTTCCATTTCAGAAAAGAGGGACGCATCCACATCTCCTACAAACGAAATTCCTGAAGCTCCACGAAGCGGTTTTGTAACTTGTTCTCGAATACTCATTACTGTTACAAGACTACGTTTTTCTTCTAATAAACCATTCACAACCTGGGTAAGTTGTTTTAAATTTTCTCTTGAATATAGCGATTCTTGCGTTTGTAAATGCAGTGTCACAAGACTGCGCTTCGATGGATTTGGTAGTGCCTCTACGATTAGATACGGTAAGGTTTCTAAACGAGCTGTCTCACTGATTGCAAGTTCTACGTCCATCCACTCCATGTTATTCGTTTCGATAAAATGAACTGCTGGAGTGTCCCCAGGAGTAATCTCAACAAGCAAAGCTCCCTTTGACCCACTCTCTTTACGATCCGCCCCTTGAGTCGTACCGCTATACCACGCACATGGCTGGCTAGATACTTCTTGACATGTATGAATATGTCCAAGCGCCCAGTAGTCATAGCCTTTTTCTCTTAGTTCTGGAATGGAAAATGGTGCATAACGACCTTGCGAAGTCATCAGTTCTCCATGCAACACCCCAATATGAATATCACAATTAGCACTCTTTGCAGGATACTCTTGAACTTTCCTAGTAGCTACAACTGGAACCTCATAACTAAACCCACTAAAGGCCACCCGTTCACCGTTTCTCGTCTCCACTTCGATTGTTTCAACAGCACGCCCAAAAGTATAAATATGCTGCCCAGAAACGTAAGCACTGCCTGCATCATGATTTCCAAGCGCCACAACGACAGGAATTCCAAAGGGTGCTAAACGATTCAACTGGCTTTGCAAGAAACATTTTTCTTTGACGAAGGTGCGTGAACTATCCAGTAAGTCCCCCGCCAACACAAGCGCATCGACTTCTTCTTCAATCGCTGTATCAATCACTCTTTCAAAGGCATCAAACACCGCTTGCTTTAGCTCTCTTGCGATTTCCTTCTGACTCTTTTCGACACCGGCAACCGTAATCCCTAGATGGACGTCGGCAGCGTGGATAAATTTCACCATACGTTGCTCCTTTCTTTTCTTCAAAAAAAAAGCACATTTTCCTGAACCGTCTGTTGTGCGTTCAAAGAAAATATGCTTTGGATCGATTCTTAATAAAACCGTTTAAAATTGATTATTTTGCGCTATAAAGCTCTTGTAATGGATTTGTGATGATACGGTTGATATCTTGCATAATCGTATTCAAACGTTGCTCAGCTTCCATTAACGCTTTAATATGCTCATTTTCAGACACTTTTTGTCCTAATTCTTGTGCTTTTTGAATATCTTCTTCAGTGATTTCTTGCCCTGAGAATTGTTTTTGTTGTAACTCGACATTCACTGTACGGAATTCCTCGAATAAAGCTCTTGCTGTTTCGTCAGCATAAATCGCTTCGAAGCTTTCCTTTACTGTTTTAAATTCTTGTAATTCGCGTAAGTCGCGTTCTAATTGATTGGCTGTATCATAAATATTACTCATGTTTCTACCTCCTTAAAATACTCTTTTATTGTACCATATTTTACATGGTTAAACTATCAATACGTACGTACGTTCGCATTATTGATTTCTGAATTTATCCCAGAGGTTTTTACCCCATTCTTGGATTTGATTCCATACTTGTTCGCCCGCTTTTTGAGCGTCTTTGATAAATTGATCTACACCATTGTTCGTATTGCTGTCTTGGTTATTTTGTTTCGTCTTCACTGCTTCCACATTAAATGGTGTATTCGCTGTGTATTGAAGCAATCCTTCCATCTGTAGTTTAAAGAGTGGCCCTACCCCTTCACGGCTTGAAGCGGATAATGAGTAGTTTCCGGATTGGTCATATCCCATCCAAGTTGCGACAACAATGTCTGGTGTATATCCAATCATCCATTGGTCACGAGACCCATTTTCATTATTAATAGCTTCGGTAGTCCCCGTCTTCCCTGCAATCGTCTTGCCATCTGGCGAGAATGGTGCTCCAAGACCTTCTGACCCGTACACCGTTAACAACATACTTGTCATCTTCTTAGCCACTTCTTCCGTTGTCACACGGTTTTCCTTCACGGCTGAGTTGTCTACAACGACTTTCCCATTGGCGTCCACAATCTTCGTCACAAAACGCGGTTGCACTCGAACACCTTTATTAGCAAAGGCAGTATAAGCAGAAGCCATTTGTTCTGGAGAAACCCCTTTTGTAAGTCCTCCTAGAGCGATTCCTAAGTACTCGTCTCCTGGGTCCGTTTCGATTCCGAATTGATGAACCTTCTCGATTCCTTTTTTCAATCCGATTTTATCGAGTAACCATACAGCAGGAGCATTCCAACTTTGGTTCAAGGCTTCTGTCATCGTCACCGTACCTTGATACTGTTTATTCCAGTTTTCAGGCGTATATTTATCCGAACCATACGAACGTTTCTCGTCGACTAAAACGGAATTCGGTTGATACCCCTCTTCAAGAGCTGTCGTATACACGGCTAAAGGTTTAAACGTTGACCCCGGCTGAGCCTGCAATTGGGTAGCTCGGTTAAATCCACGGAAAGTATGTTTCTCGTTGGTACGTCCCCCCACTGTCGCCAAGACATCCCCAGTTTGAGGATCCATGGCAATCGAAGCTGCTTGGGCAATCGTGCCGTCACTAGCTTTCGGGAATAACCAACTGTTTGAGAAAGTTTCTTCCAAATCTGCTTGCATATTTTGGTCTAAACCTGTGTAGATTTTATATCCTTTATTCAGCAAGTCTTCTTCACTGATTCCGTATTTCGTTGTAATTTCATTAATTACCGCATCGAAATAATATGGATATTTATAACGAGCATTCGCTTCATACGTATCCGTCACGGTAATCACTTCACTAGCAGCTTTATCGGCTTCTTCTTGCGTGATTTTACCATTATCGACCATCAACTGTAAGACGGTTGCACGGCGTTTCACCGTCGATTCCAAATCGTCAATCGGATTATACACATTCGGAGCCTTTAAGCTTCCTGTAAGAATAGCCGCTTCACTGATGGTCAAATCTTTAGCACTCTTTCCGAAATAACGAAGCGACGCATTTTCAATTCCGTACGCCCCATTTCCGAAATAGGCATTATTTAAATACATCTCCAAAATTTGGTCTTTGGAATATTTCTTCTCCAACTCGAAACTCAAGAAGAGCTCTTTTGCTTTTCGCATAAATGATTGTTCTTGCGTTAAGAAAGCATTCTTGGCTAATTGTTGCGTAATCGTACTTCCTCCACCCGTCACTCGGCCGCGGTTCAGCAATAGGCCAAATGTCGCACGAAGAAGCCCCATCGGATCAAATCCATGGTGGTCATAGAAACGTTTATCCTCTGTAGAAACGAGCGCATTAATCATATTCGGAGAAATCTGGTCTATAGTTAGAAATTCCCCTTTATTGATATTCAGTACGCCGGCTTCTTGATTATTTCGGTCATATACTTCGGTTACCTGGACCATCCCAGCACGTAAACCACTCACATCGGTTGTCTTTGCAGAATAAACTAAAAATCCTGTAAATAGTGTTACTACCGTTAGCATCATCGCTAGAAGTAGCTTCGTTACATGAAATTTTCTCCAGAAGCGGCGAATCGCCATCATGATTTTATGATTCCAAATACTCTTTATAATGGATTGTTTTTTTGGTTCTTCAGTATGACGATGCTCGAGATTTGTATCTTGTTCGACATTGAAACGTTCCTCGTCATGATTCTCATTATTAAATTCTTCGTTCATTACAATCCTCCTTTTAAATTGAACCTATTATACTGTATCATAAAACCCTCTAAAACCACATAAAAACTGCATACCTTTACGAAAAATTAAACGATAAAAATGCACGTTATAAGATTTAACCAATATAAGGTATACCTTATATTAATCAAAACTAATATTGCCTGTTTTTATTATTGTATCAAGAAGACTTACAAATTTTTTC
>CAUTST010000080.1:0-5383 GCA_963540995.1 uncultured Streptococcus sp. | reverse complement strand
TACCGCTACCCCAACGTAACCTGTTAAATAGTAGGCAACGAAGTTCAAAAGAACTAGCCATAAGTTTGTCGATGTATTATTTAAAGCAAATAACGCAATTTGCCACGTTTTCGCTCTATGAATTCCTGTGTTTTCCATATTGATTAACTCCTTATTTTTTATGATTTAAATTGTGATAAATGATGATGATAAATTGCTTGATACTCTTTGTCGTCATAATATCCGTTAATAAATTCTGAAAGAACTTTTGCAACTAACGTTTCCCACGACTCTTTTTCTTTTCCAAATAAAATTGGATAGAAATGTACTTCATTAACTTTTGCAGCGTCTAAATCTCCAGGTGCATCTCCAATCATTAAGATTTTCTCTTTTTCAAATCCGAGAGACTTGATTTCTTTAATCGCTGCTGCTTTACTTCCTCGTTCTTGTCCGAAAAATTCTGAAACAAATGGCATTAACCCATGACGTTTCCATTCGCTATTAACCGCTTCGCTATTGGCAGAAGAAACAATTGCAATCTGTGCTACTTTACTAATTTCTTCTAAAGCACTTTTCACACCTTCAAAAGGTTTGTCTTCTCCAACAAGTTCTGTTTCAATGCCATGATTTACAGCCTTACTCCACTCGAGCGCCTTCACTAGAACAGGATCATTATGCTTTGCAATCTCCTCTTCCAGTGATTGATTGGAAAGAGAAGTAGTATGATTGCACCAGTTAGCAAACACGGTATAGTCTTCAATTGCTTCGCCATGTTCTTTAGCAAACTCGAGACTAAGTAGCAATCCTTTGAAGCGATTAATTCCCCTCGTTTCAGAGAATAAGTTGACACGATTCCATTCTTTTAAGTAGTCTTCTTGATTTTGAATCTCGAAATACTTTGCTGCTAGCGGTCCAAAGAATCGAATGTGCTTAATATCCATTGTGTCCATTGCACAGCCATCAGAGTCGATGCATACCACGAATGGACTTTCATTTGTTAAAGCCATATGCTCTCCTTTCATAAAATAGAATCATTTTCTAAAGTCTGCAGATGATTTTGTTAGATGACTTTCTATGCACTCGCTTACATTAGTGCTTAAAAATAAAACCATCTCTTCTTTTAGAAATGATGTGACGTTTTGCAGTGAATTCATCTGATGTATTCATTGTATCAGATGTGAATCAAAAAATAAATACCTAAATTAAAAATTTTTCAAAGTTTTTTAAAATCAGTTTGTTCCCCTTTATATTAAGGTTTTATATAATATGATAGGAAATAAAAAATCAACAGATGACTTTTTAAAGTCATCTGTTGATTAATCTTTAATCTATCAGAAATCTAATTTCTAAATTAAAAAGGGGCTATAAGAATGAACTTATAGCTCCACTGTTTGAATAATTGGCTAAACAGTTTTTGGCAATTCTATTTTTTAATTATTCATTGTTTTTTAAATCTAGTTCCAAACAAGTTTATTCACCCATAACGATTACGCGATATTTTCTTGTTCTTTCTCTTGTTTTGTCAAAATCAGCAAAATATACATATCCTGTTTTACCAATTCCTAATTGGCCATCTACTACTGCTAATGTTTCACTCGCACCAATGATAGTAGCTTTGATATGAGCATCTCCATTCCAAAGGTAACTACGATCTCCATTAGGTAGCCATTCTTCAGGATTTGGCCATGATTCAACTTCTTTATAATGTGCTTCACCAGGGTACTTGTAACTTTGTGCATTTACATGAGGTGGAACAATATTTTCTAAAATTCGATTCAAATCTAATTGTAAAAAATCTACTCCATCTTCATCTCGGTCATGTGTATCTTCTTCAAAAAAGATAGAACATGTAGTATGCGCTGTTACTACTGTACAAGTTCCTGATTGAATACTACTTTCTAAAATAGTATCTTTTACACTCTCAGTGATATCTACATAAGACACAGCTTTTTCTTTTGTTTCAACTTTAAACTCTTTTTGAAATACACTCATGATTAACCCTCATTCATCACTTGATCAATTGCTTCAATCATTAATCTTAACATTTCTTTTGGATTTTCAGCTTTCACAATACCACTAGTGCAGCCAGTTCCTTCGGCACCTAATTTAATAGTTCTATAGACATCCTTTTCATTCATAATTCCTGCACCTTGCATCATAAGAATGTTAGGAGTTACTGACTTCACTTGTTCGTTCGTTTGAACAATATATGAATCGTCACTCGTCTGCCCAGTCCCTATAAGCTCTGTCGGTTCACAAAGCATAATAGTTGGTTCTAACATTGCTAACATTCTAGCTTCTTGAATAGAATCTGCGCATAGAACTGTAATCATTCCAAGTTCTTTTGCTTTATTCACTGACGCAACTACTTGAGATGTTGTTAATGGATGTTCAGCATGGTTTAAGAAAGTCGCTCTAGCTCCAGCATTATATAACGATGCTGGCAACACAGCTCCCATGCCTCTACCGCAATCAATTCCATCCAAATGTTGAGCAGTCACGATAATATGTTTAGTTTCATTCGCTACTCTAGCAATATCCGCATATGGACAAGTCACGAAAATACTAATTTCCGTATATCGTTCTGCTAAGCGATCCGCTTCTTTAGCTAACTCTAGCAATTCATCACCAAATAAATATGATTTTGGATTGAAGATGAAAAATTTGTTTTTTACAGATTTCATATTTTTCCTCCTAAGTTATTTGGTTTCAAATACTTTGTAGTAATGTTCAAGAGTATTTTTCATACCCTCTCTTGATAACTTAACAATATCAATATATTTTTCAATTTGTCCCTCAGCAACAGCTTTTGCACCTGAGTAAATAAAATCACTATAGATATTGATTTTTGAAATGCCATGCGTAGCACAACGATTGAGGTTATCATCTCCAGAACCAGAACCACCGTGTAATACTAATGGAATAGTAAGAGCTTCATCTAACTCTTTTAAACGTTCAAAGTTTATTTTTGGAGTACCTTTATATAACCCATGGGAAGTTCCAATAGAAACTGCTAATGAATCTACATTTGTTTCTTCAACAAATTTCTTAGCATCTTCAACGCTAGTATAAATTGATTTTACTTCTTCATTACTTGCTGCAGCATTTGCTCCAACAAAACCAATTTCGGCTTCGACATCTACACCTAATTGATGAGCATATTCAACAACTTCTTCCGTTTTACGAACATTTTCTTCAAATTTATCTAACGAAGCATCAATCATTACTGAATTGAACCCAAGTTCAATAGCTCTTTTAATGAATTCTAAATCTTGCCCATGATCGAGGTGCAATACAACTGGTGTCTTTGTTATTTCCTGGAAGTAACGACCAATCGCTGCAGCATCTTCTAGACTCAAGTACTGAGAATGTACTTGTGCAAATGCTAAAATTAATGGTAATCCTAATTTTTCACTAGTTTCTGAATATGCTTTAGCACAGTTCCAATCAATCATATTAGCTGCAGGAACTGCATAGTGTTCCTTTTTTGCTTTACCCAATACATCTCTCATTCTTGCTTTCATTTATTAAGCCTCCAATGCTTGTTTCAATTCATTCCATAGAGAATCAACACCCATACCTGTAAGCAAAGGTAGTCCCATAATGACCTTATCTTTAATAGAATCAGGTACTACTGTTGTTGAGATTACTACATCGTATTCATCAATTCTATTTACTTCTTCTGATACTTTAGATTGAAATACTTGAACTTTATCTTCATAGCCATTATCTTTCAACCATTGTTTTACTTTACCTACAACTACTGTAGATGTCGCAATTCCAGAACCACACATAACTAGTAATTTTTTCATATTATTCACTCCTATTTTTCAGCTCGAACTTTATTTACATAGAATAATCCAGCTAAAGATCCAACTAATACAATTGTTAAAATAATCCATGGTGCAGTTTGCCCTGCAAAGACAAATAACCATGTTGGCCATAATCCACCTTCAGCTAATGCTGTAATACTTGTATTTCCACCTAAATCAAAGTTTGCTGCTTTAGCTGCTTGAGTTACAAGTGGAGCAACCCATGATGTAATATAGAAAATACTTGTCATGTAAATAGCTCCCCCGACAACTGTACGAACAATATTTCCTTTAAATACAGCTGCCATTAAGCAGACAACAAATGGAATTGTTGCAAGGTCACCGAATGGTAATGTTTGGTTACCTGGTAAAATTACTGCAAGCAAAATTGTAATTGGTACTAAAAGTAATGAACTTGATAATACAGCTGGGTGTCCTACTGATAACGCTGAATCCATTCCGATATTTACTTCACGTCCTGGGAATCGTTTTTGAACGAACTCGTTAGCAGCTTCTGAAATTGGTGTTAAGCCTTCCATTAATAGAGATACCATACGTGGCATAAGAACCATTACAGCAGACATCTTAACTCCTAATTGAAGAACACCTTTTGCATCATAACCAGCTAAAAGTCCCATTACAATACCAATAATTAATCCTAATACTGTACTTTCACCAAATACACCAAATTTCTTTTGAATACTTTCTGGGTTAGCTTCAATTTTGTTAAATCCTGGAATACGGTCAAACAACCAATTTAGAGGAATAGCAACTAAGAAACCAGGTGCTGAAGTTCCATGTGGGAATGTAATATTAGGGAACCCATAGAATTTTTTAATTGCTGGCGCAATAAGATCTGCTAATAAGTAAATCATTACTAAGTAAGTAGCAGTTGCATATAAACCTAAAGTAAAATCTTGTGTAACTGCATAAACTAGCGAAGCAACGAATGCTGCATGCCAGAAGTTCCACATATCCACCATCAATGTTTTTGTTAATCCTAAGAATAAAAGTAATACGTTAATACCAATACCAATTGGAATAGCAAGTGAACCGAGTAATGTACCATATGAAATTGCTGCAGCTGCTGGCCAACCAACGTCAATTGTTGTTAAATTTAACCCAAAGCTTTCAACCATCGCTTGAGCAGCAGGTCCTAAGCTACCACCTAACAAATCAACTACCATATTTAACCCTACAAAACCAACCCCAACAATAATACCGGATACAAAGGCTTTTTTAGGTTTTGTTCCAAGAGCCATACCAAAAATAAAAATTAAAATTGGTAGAACAACAATGGCTCCTAAATCAATAAATTTTTGAAATAATTCTAACATTATAATTTCCTCCTAATGAATAATACTCAGAATAATAGTCTGATGCTGATGATTTAGTAATTTTCTTTCCCCCTTTCATTACTAAATCACTAAATTATTTAATATTTTTTAACGCTAATACTTCTTTAATCTCTGAGTGTGATGTATTTTCATCCATACTTAAGATTCTTTCCATTATGTCTTTATCTTGAAGAACTTCAATCAGTTGTTGCAACATGGTTAATTGACTATGTGCCTCTTTAAGAGCGAGCATAA
>CAUTST010000079.1:0-5439 GCA_963540995.1 uncultured Streptococcus sp. | reverse complement strand
AAATAGGGTTGGTGGAAAATTTCCATCAACCCTAAAAATTATAGAACCCTTTTTTGATTATCTTTCGTCTTCAGTGTATTCCATTAATGTAAAGATGTCGTATTCGCTAATTTTTTCGCGACCTTTTAAGTCTGTTAACTCTACTAAGAAAGCTAAACCAACGACTTCACCACCTAGTTTTTCAACTAATTTAGCTGCTGCTGCCATTGTTCCACCTGTTGCTAATAAGTCATCACAAATGAGAACTTTTTGGCCAGGTTTTACAGCATCTTTGTGTAAGTGTAATTCAGCTGAACCGTATTCTAAATCGTATTCTACAGCCACTGTTTCACGAGGTAATTTCCCTTTTTTACGTGCTGGCGCAAAACCAATTCCTAATTCATACGCTACTGGACAACCAACGATGAATCCACGTGCTTCTGGACCAACAATCATGTCAGCGCCAATTCTACGAGCGTAATCAACAATTTGTTGTGTTGCGTATTGATATGCTTTACCGTCCGCCATCAATGGAGAAATATCACGGAAAATAATACCCTCTTTAGGATAGTTTGGAACACTAGCAATATATTCTTTCAAGTTCATATAGAACTCCTCCTTTTATTTACCTTGTTGTGAATCTATCCAACTCTTGAGTTCTTGGAACTGGCTATAGTTGAATTTCTTTTCAAGCAACATTTGTTCATTTAACTTTTTCAATAAGGTCGACTCTTCTAAGTCATTTGTTTTTGGACTTAAGTTAATCATTAAATGTCCATTTACTATTTTAACAAATTCCAATTCAAAAAACACTTTTAATATAATTCGAAATTGTTCAACCGGAATTTTAAGGAATCCAGCAACCGAAACTAGTTTTTCATTATAAGGAATTTGCCTATGAGATTGGATATATTTATACACCAGACCAAACTTAGGCTTATCCGGAATACCTGTTGTCACAACAGAATTCTTCGTATACGCAATGACATAAAGAGGCTGTGTCCATTCCATTTTAAAGAAGGCTTCCACTTCTTCAACTTTTTCTGGCAAATCGAATAGGACAATCGCTTTTGCATTTGATTTCCCTTCTGAAGCCACAAATGATGAAAAATCCATCACGCTTGAAGTACTTGGAATTCTAGTTTCTAGTTCCTTTAAATAAGTTTCATTTGTTGCTAAATATAGGCCATTTTCAACATTCAGATGATCTTTTGTAATTTTCGAAGTACGCCAATCAATCACGACTCTACCTTCAACAGTGATATCTTTCACCATTAATTGAGGAAGTCGATTATTTTGCCATTCATTAATTTCTAATGTTCCGGCAATACTGATTTTGGTATCTGGCTGAAGTGACTGTGCCCATTCCCCTTTACTAAAGGCCATCGCTTGAAGCGTGTTTGAAAAATTAGATTCTTTCAAATTTAACTTCAAGTGTTGTTTGTCGGCTCCTAATAATTGAGTTGACGCTACAAGAATTCCTTCCAGCGAAACAACTGGTTCTGGATTATCCGTACCAAAAGGTTTCAAATTAGCTAATGAATCAATCCATTCAACCGTAATTTCTTTTAATGGAAGAACTTCATCAATTGTCAAAGTAGCTTTTGCATCTAACAAATCTTGATGGTCTTTTGCATACTGTTCAAGGCCTTCGATAATCGTTGGAAGTAGTATCGTTTCAACCGTTAATCCAGCAGCCATATGATGTCCACCAAATTTTAAAAGGTGCTCTTTGACACTTGTTAACGCATCATAGAGATTAAATTCTCCAAACGACCGACCACTCCCCTTTGCGGTTAATCCGTCTTCACTAATTCCTAGCACAATGGTTGGTTTACCAGTCTGTTCGACGATTCGACTGGCTACAATTCCAAGAACCCCTTCATGCCAACCTGGTTGAGCTAATACAAGAATTGGTTGACTTATCTGAGCTTCAATAAGTGGTGTAGCTTCTTCAACAATTTGATTCACGATTGCCTGACGTCTTTCGTTTTCAGATTGCATAAAGTCAACAATATTCGCTGCTTCTTCATCATTAAACGTAGTCAATAATTGAACCCCTGGAGTAGCATCTCCAAGGCGACCCAGCGCATTTAAGCGTGGTCCGATTTGAAACCCTATCGTCTTTTCGTCTAATTTATCCATTTTGACAGATAGCTTTTCGAATAATGAAACAAGACCAATTCGTTGTGTTTGTTTCATCTGAGCAATGCCTAGCTTTGCAATCGTTCTATTTTCATCAGTAAGGCTAACTAAATCCGCAATGGTTCCTATCGCGGCTAATTCTACCATTTCTTCTGGAAACTCTCCTAGAAGCGCGTGAGCAAGCTTAAAAGCTACACCAGCACCTGATAGATCTCCACATGGGTAGTTTGCCTCTGGATGACGAGGATGAACAACAGCATAGGCTTCTGGAATAACACTTGGAATCTCATGGTGATCCGTTAAAATGACATCACAACCATTTTCCATCGCATAACGAATCGGTTCATGCGAAGCAATTCCACAGTCCACAGTAATAATAAGCGTATGTCCTTCTTCTAGTGCACGTTGGAACGCTGGAATATTCGGACCATAGCCATCAGTAAAGCGATTCGGTAAATAGTACGATACTTGAGCTCCTAGCATTTCAAGTGTTTCGTAGAGAATTGTTGTACTTGTAATTCCGTCTGCATCATAGTCGCCATAAATATGAATCAATTCACCATTTTCAATGGCTTCTTGAATACGTCCTACCGCTTTATCCATATCATGTAATAAGAATGGGTCGTGGATAAGATGTGGTGTTGGCGAAAGAAATTCTTGCAAGTCTTCCACTGTTTTTACTCCACGTTCCACACAAAAGCGAACGAGATTTTTTGATACACCACTCTCACTTGAAAGAGAGCTTACGAGTTCTTCATCCACATTCTCTTTTAACTTCCATGCATAATTTGCAAAACTCATCGTACACCTCCTCTACTTTTTATTGAAAATACTCCCTAATAGTTTGTCTCCTATTTTCGGGAATAATACATTTAATTTACTCGCAAAGTTCATCGTTTTTGGCAAATTCACTTCACGTTTTTCTTTTTCTATTCCTGTAACGACTTCTCTAGCGACTTTCACTGGATCTAGTACTACAGCACCTAATTGCTCTAAATATTTTCCAGTCGGCTCTGCTTTATCGAAGAAGTCTGTCGCAATCGGTCCAGGATTCACAGTCATCACATGGATGCCATAAGGTTTTAATTCTAAACGCAGTGCATTTGAATATCCTAATACGCCAAATTTAGTTGCTGAATATACGGACGATTTTGCCGTTGCTGATTTTCCAGCTTGAGATGCAATATTCACAATCACTCCGCTCTTGTCTTCCATAAAACGAGGAACAAAATGCTGTGTGATTTTAATCAATGCATTCAAATTCAACTGAAGCATTTGTGCAATTTCCAATTCACTTAAGTCTTTGGCTAATTTAAAGTAACCTAGGCCTGCATTGTTAATCACCATCGTAATTTTGTACGATGCATCTAAAGTAGCTAGCAACTCATTAACAGACGCATCCTGTGTTAAATCACACGAATAGACATCGACCGGTTTAGAAGTGAACGATTTGCACTCCGTTGCTACCTCTTCTAGTTTTGACTCATTACGAGCCACTAAAATTAACTGTACATCTCTTCTAGCTAATTCAAGTGCGATTTGTGCACCTAGTCCACCGCTAGCTCCTGTTACAAGAGCCACTTGATTTGAAAACCATTTAGCATCCTTCATGATGTTTTACCCTTTCAACAGAAATAATATCAAAGTCTTTTACGACTGCAACATTTTCGAATATCGTTTTTGCTTCTTCCTCTAATTCTTGAGATTGTTTTCCGATATAGCGCGCACTGATATGCGTTAACAAGAGTCGCTTCACTTCAGCTTTTTTCGCAATTTCAGCTGCTTGAAGACTCGTCGAATGGAAATGACGATAGGCTTGTTGCCCTTTATCTCCTTCGTACGTTGCCTCATGAACAAGTACATCTGAGCGGTACGCTAAGATTTCACTTGCTTCACATTTACGAGTATCTCCACAAATAGTCACAACGCGTCCTTTAATATCCGGAGAAATATAATCTTGTCCATTCACGACAGTCCCATCTTCCAGAGTAATCGTTTCTCCTCTTTTCAACTTACCATAAAGTGGCCCGAAAGGAATCCCCAACTCTCTTAAACGGTCAGCTTGAAGCTCACCTGGTTGATCTTTTTCTGTAATACGGAAGCCATATGAAGGTATGCCATGTTCAAGTCGTTTTAATTCCACTTTAAAATTTTTATCATCGAAAAGAAGACCTTCTTTTTCAAATTCGACGACTTTTAAAGGATATCCAAGTTTCGAACAAGACGCTTGAATCGTTGTATCGATAAAGTTCTTAATTCCTTTAGGACCATATACGATCAACTCATCTTCTCCGCCTTGAAAAGAACGACTTGTAAGTAGTCCAGGTAAGCCAAAAATATGATCTCCATGCATATGTGTAATGAAAATCTTTTTAATCTTACCAGGACGAATACTTGTATTTAAAATTTGTTGCTGTGTAGCTTCTCCACAATCGAATAACCACACTTCATTAATCTCATCGAGAAGCTTTAATGCAATTGAAGTGACGTTTCTCATTTTAGAAGGTACGCCAGCACCTGTTCCTAGAAATTGCAATTCCATTTTAATTTCCTCTCAATGTTTCATAAATTTTCTTAGCAAAGAAGAGTGCTTTTTCATGAGCTCCTACTTCTGTTACATAAGACTTTTGTGAATAGAACCAATCTTGGCCCTTCGAATATTCATTCCAATCAAGAACATGGACATTGGAATACTTTTCGCTAATAGCTTCGTATACAGCATTCACATCATCTCTCCAAGTCTTAGACGTTGTCGTTGTAACAAGAAAGATTTGTTTTTCCATCCCGATACGTTTTAATTCACGTTCCAATTGCCCTTTAGTAAATGCACTATTGGCCCCAAACATTAAAACAACAGTGTCATGTAATAAATCCTTTGCTTTCAGTTCATTAATGGTCGAAGCTAAATCTGTTACTTGGGCAATCGTTGTTGCATGCATCACCGCATTTGGATAAATGGTTGTTAATTCATTTGCGATAGCTAATAGCGATTGATCCCCAATAAAGGTAATCGAAACATTACTGCTAAAAACTGTCTCTTCACGAGTGAGTCCTACTACATTATTAATTGTCTTTAACGGTTTCTTATCGGTTAATTGAGTATTATCTACTATCGTTTGATTTGCATGAATCAATTCTGTAAGAGCCGCCTCTTGTTCAGATAATTTACTTGTCGATTGAACAAATCCTACTGCCAATATAATTAAAGGTACGGCACATAATCCAAAGAAAATTTGTTTTCCATAAGGTTTTTTTTCTTTAAATGAATTCATTATCTTACGACTAATCGTTACATAACGTCGCTTTTCAAAAATT
>CAUTST010000078.1:0-5463 GCA_963540995.1 uncultured Streptococcus sp. | reverse complement strand
GTATTATTTTTTGAACAGCATTCCAATGAGTTGCCCTACGAGACTGACGACGGCATACATCAGAATATAAACGGCTGCAGAGTCATTTAGTAAAAAGAGATTCGGAATCCATAAGAGACCAATAATAATCGGGAAATACCAATAATATCCAAACTTTACCGAAAATAGCATCGAAATCACAAAGACGATGACCGGAATTCCAATCAATATAAAGAACATTGCACTTCCTGTATCTTGAATCAGAAAAACAGGAATGAAGTAATAGAGTAAAGCAACAACAACGTACACCAGTAACTTTCTATACTTGGATGGCATCCTGACCCCTCCTCTATTGATTCTATTTTCCTATCCAAATCATACCATATCCATTTAAAAATAAGTGCTGTTTTGAGCACTAAAAAAGCATGAAACAAATGTGTTCCATGCTTGTGACTCACTCTTTAGTTTTGTGAGAAGAGATTTTTAATGGCGTCAAAAATCGATTGGAAGAATTGGGCGATTTTATCGAGCCATCCTTCGTTTTTGGCTTGTTCGACTAAGTTGTTAATCTTTTCACCGACTGATTGTGACAAGCTATTTAATTGCTCTAATACTTGTTTGGAATCAATCGCACTTGTGTTTTGATAGTTTTGCGCAAAAGCGACTAATGAATTGATTTGATCTTGAGAAATCACATTTTGTAATGAGTTGTTCTTCAAGGCCTCGTTAATAATACGTTCGATATCTTCTTTTGTCGCTAATTGACCTTGCTTTTCTTTGAGTTCGGCAAGTTCCTTTTTGATTTCAATCATCGCTTTATCGAGTTTTGAAGAATCGAACCCATTCGCGTTGGCATTCTCTTGTGCGATTTTATTCGTTACTTCTAACTCTTGTTGCGCCACTTCGGTACGATTGGTGTCCAGTTGCACCCCATTGGCTTCAAAGGCTTTATATACCCCTGTTAAGGCGGATTCACCAGTTACTTTCGATACGGCTGCTACTTCGATTTCTGCATCCGTTACACCTGCCGTAATGGCCGCATTCGCATATTGCTCGGCAGTGACGAGCGTAATATTTTCAGGCGTCTTGATATTCACCTTCACTCCTGTACCTTTATCGGTTTTTTGAACCATCACAGACGAAATCATGACAGACGTATTCCCATCACCACTTCCAAGATATTTGATTAAATCTTGTCCTGTTGCTGTTTCGGTTAAAACGGTGTTTGCATCTTTAATGCCTAATAATTCGGATGTTTGTTTAATTTGCGCCTCACTGAGTCCCCCACCATAGACTACGGTTGGTTTCCCCCATTTTTCATTGACTGTCGTTGTATCAATGGCATATGCACTCTTCATGGATAAGCCCATCAATGCAAGAACAATTGCGGTTCCTTTCACCCATTTCTTCATGAATGAACCTCCTTTATATAAAATCGTAACGCACTCGTTACACCTCTAGTATACAAAAAGAACTTTAAGAAAAGAATGTCCTTTCCTTAAAGTTCTTTATCTATTTGTTTAAGAATTGATTAACGTCTACGTGCAAATGCCTTCAATGTTGTTGGTGAGAACAACAAGATGATTGGATAAATTTCCAAACGTCCCGCAATCATCCCAATCGAAAGTACAAATGTATTGAAATCAGAATACATTGAGAAATTGCTTGTAGGCCCTACTTGACCAAGCCCTGGCCCGATATTATTAAACGTTGCGGCCACACTCGAGAAGGCGGTCGTAAAATCCCCTGCTTCAAATGAAACAGAAAGTAATAATACGAGGAACACTAACACATACACAATTAAGTAGTTGGCAATACTCTTCTCCATCTTATTATCGATTGGTTTTCCGTTCATCGTTGGTACAAACACACGACGCGGTTGCCCCATGCGTTTTAATTCGGCAATCGCACTCTTGAAATACACGATAATACGAGAGACTTTAATCCCCCCGGCTGTTGATCCGGCACATCCTCCGATAAACATGAGAAGAAGAAGCAATGCATGTGGGAACACTCCCCAGAGGCCAAAGTCGACCGTCGAATATCCGGTTGTCGTCATAATCGAGGATACCGTGAAGAAGACGCTACGAATTGGAACGCCTAATGCAGATTGCGTAATCGACAATACGGTGAAAATAATCATCGTAAAGCTAAGGACGATTCCGACATAGGTACGCATTTCTTCGTCTTTAATTACGTCTTTCACAGCGCCTAGAAGAACGAAGTAATACAAGTTAAAGTTGATACCAAAAAGCATCATTCCTACTCCGATAATCCATTCCACGGCTGCTGGATTGGCGTAAATGCTAAATCCTGCATTGTTAATCGAAAAACCACCTGTTCCTGCTGTACCAAACGATAGAAGCAAGGCATCAAATAGCGGCACTTGGAATACGACTAAGATAATCGTTAATACGGCTGTCATCGCCAAGTAAATTAAATACAAGATTTGAGCCGTATGTGCTAGTTTCGATACTAGTTTCCCAAACACAGGCCCTGGAACTTCCGCACGCATGAGCTGCACCGATTCAGAACCATGACTTGGCAGAATCGCAAGCGCGAATACGAGTACTCCCATCCCACCGACTAAGTGAGTGAAGCTTCTCCAAAAAAGGGAAGAATGTGCAAGGACTGAAAGGTCTGGAATGATACTTGAACCTGTTGTCGTAAATCCACTTGACGTTTCAAAGAAGGCATCCACAATATTTGGAATTTCTCCGGTGAAGACAAATGGAAGTCCCCCAAAGAACGACAATAAAATCCAGCTTAAGGCTACGGTTACGACCCCGTCACGTGCCATGATTTTTAGCGGCTCTGGCTTTTTAAAACTTAGAAGCGAACCGATGACTAATAAAATCAAAATCGTACCCGCATAAGCCAGTTTTTGAGTGAGTGACTCTTGATAAATAAAGCTAACAATGAGGGGTAAGGCTAAAAGCGCTGCTTCCACTTGAAGCATTTTTCCCACAAAATAGCGAACTGTTTTGATATTCATTCAGACACCTCTATTCCAAAATGTCGTTAATGTCATCAAAGTCTTTTTCAGTAGTAACGACGATTACTTTATCAAATGGTTCAATCGTATCGCTACCGGCTGGATAAATTAATTGTTCCCCACGAACGATAAACGCAATCAAGAGGTTTGATTTTGTCTTCAATTCTGATAGAGGAATCCCACAAATCCCACTATTCTTTTGAACGCGGAATTGAAGGGCTTCCACTTGGTTATCCGCTAAACGGTATAACGCCTCGACATTTGATCCTTGTGTATTCGAACGTGAACGCACGAATTGAATGATTTCATTGGCAACGATTCGTTTTGGCGTCACGACGGATTGATTATCGAAGCCTTTAAACACTTTCAGAAGTGCTGGACGGCTCATTTTCGTAATAATCTTTTGGACCCCTTGTTGTTTCGCATATGCTGAAAGAATTAAGTTTTCTTCGTCAATTCCGGTCATGGATACGAAGGCATCATATTCTGTAATGCGTTGTTCTTCTAATACATCGTGGTCCGTACCATCGGCATGAATCACCAATGTATGAGGGAACGCGTAACTTAATGCTTCACAGCGTTCTTCGTTGACTTCGATTACTTTTGTCTTGATTTTTGTTGGTTGCAACATTTTGAGTAAGTAATAAGTGATACGTCCACCACCGACAATCGTAGCAGAAGAAACACTCTTCGTTTCTTGACCTGTTAATTCTAAGAAATTACCAAGGTCTGGATACGCCCCTGTAATGAAGACATGGTCGCCTTCTTCTAGCGTTGAATCCCCATCTGGAATAAAGCTTTGATTGTTACGATGAATCACACAGATTAAGATCGATTCAAAACGATTACGCACTTCTTTTAGCGTTAATCCAGCAAGGGAGGACCCTTCGCTAATTTCTAATTCAAGCAAGCTGATACGGTTTCCGGCGAAATTTTCTACACTTAATGCAGAAGGATAATTAAAGTTATTCGCGATATCACGAGCTGTAGAAAGCTCTGGGTTAATCAGTAATGAAATTCCTAGACTTTCACGAACGAGTTGTAATTGTTGCGAATACTCAGGGTTACGCACACGCGCAACAGTGTATTCTGCACCAATTTTCTTCGCTAGGATAGACGCAATAATATTAATTTCATCCATTTCCGTTACAGAAATAAAGATGTCACAGTTTTCCACTCCTGCTTCCACAAGAATGTCATAGCTGGCACCATTTCCGCAAATTCCCATAATATCGAATTTATTGAGTAAACGATCGATTAAATCTTGGTTTTTATCAATCAATACAATGTCATTTTCTTCCGTTGAGAGCTCTTGGCAAATCACTTCACCGACTTTACCCCCACCGACAACAACAATTTTCATTTTGTTTCCTCCAGATTGAAAAATCTTATACCCACCTATTTTACCTGTCTAGTGTGAAAAGGTCAAAGTTTATCTTGTTTTCTAAAGGGGTAAAGCATGTTACACTATTATCGGAGGTTATGATGAACGAACACGAATTACAACAATTGACTACTGAGATTTCGCGCACGTCTTTTCACCGCGAATTCACGCATAAAATCACTTATAATAGACGCCTACGTTCCAGTGGTGGTCGCTATCTTCTGAAGACCGGCAATATCGAGATTAATCCCCTTGTCGAACAAGAACTCGGACTTGAAGCGCTCGTTGGCGTCATTAAACATGAACTCTGCCATTATCACTTGCATCAAACCGGTGGCGGCTATCGTCATAGAGACGCTGACTTTAAACGTCTCCTACATCAAGTGGGCGGAAGTCGATTTGTCGAACGGATGAAGGAACCGAATTACCTGTACGAATGTACGGCGTGCCATCACCGCTATCCTAGAATGCGCAAGATGAACACGAAGTGCTATGTATGTGGAAAATGTCGTGGAAAATTAATTCTTTTAGATTGAAATTCCGCTAAACATTTGATAAACTGAAATAGTTCTGCGGTCGTGGCGGAATGGCAGACGCGCTGTCTTGAGGGGGCAGTGGGTGTATACCTGTGCGGGTTCAAGTCCCGCCGGCCGCATAAATATAACGAAATACCCTAGATGGTTCGCCATCTAGGGTATTTTTGTATTTGTAAATTAGAATGGTTGGGGTGTGAGTGGTTTTGCTCACATCCTGTTTAGTTGAGTTCGAAAAGGCAGAAACGACGTCCACTTCGACAAATGACCGCACGACTGCTTGCAGTCCTTTGCGTTATTTGTCTCCAGTGATTCGTTTCTAAACGCCTTTTCTCACATCCTATAGTTGAACTTGGGCTCACAGGACTGACGTCCACTTCCCGTAGTATCCGCACGACTTGTGCCAAGTCCTTTGCGTTACTCCGGTCCAGTGATTCAGTCCTGAGCGTTCGCCCTCATATCCTTATTTTACCTCATCGTCACGAACTCTTCACTACCCGTTGGATGGATCGCAACGGTTGCGTCGAAGTCGGCTTTGGTTGCGCCCATTTTAATGGCTACGGCAAAGCCTT
>CAUTST010000077.1:0-5498 GCA_963540995.1 uncultured Streptococcus sp. | reverse complement strand
GGACTTGGAACAAGTCGTGCGGATACTACGGGAAGTGGACGTCAGTCCTGTGAGCCCGAGTTCAACTATAGGATGTGAGAAAAGGCGTTCATAGGCGATGACGGTTCGCAGGTTAGACGCAAGGGACTGCTTGCAGTCGTGCAAAATCCTTCACAGTGTGAAGGATTTGGGTGTGGGCATTGCAAATTGTATTGGAATATAAGTTAATAAGACAATACCTTACAAATTGTTTGCAGTTGTAACTCTAACCTCGAAAGGCTTGAGCCTATGCCTTTTCGAACTCAACTACACAGGATACGAGGTCGAACTCAACTACACAGGATGGCAGAAAGACAGAAGCTAATAAAAATCTAACAGTGCGAGATTTTTATGCTTCGTAGTCTTTCGCCCGCAAAGTTTATTAGACTTTCTTGAATCGTAAGCGATGAAAAGAAAGTCAATAAACCACTGCGTGAGGGCATTCACTTAATACAGAAAGTAAACATAACACACCGCCACCTCGTGTGGCGCATACATACACATTAAACATAGAAAGTAGGAAAATAAATGAGTATTGATTGGATTGTAAAAATCATTCAACAGAACTGGCAAATGTTTTTAACAGGTGCTTGGATTACACTATATATTTCGATTATTGGTACAATTATTGGAACATTAATCGGGATGTTCATCGGATTTGTTAAAACAATTCCACTACCAGAAAAAGGACCTAAACGTATCTTCTTAAAAATTGCAGTCATCATTTTAAACTGCTATACAGAATTCTTCCGTGGAACACCAATGATCGTACAAGCGATGGTTATTTACTACGGAACAGCATTAATGTTTGGAATCAACTTAGATGTGACATTCGCTGCGATTTTCATCGTATCGATTAACACAGGGGCTTATATGTCAGAAATCGTTCGTGGTGGGATTATTTCTATCGACCAAGGACAATTTGAAGCCAGCCAAGCCATCGGGATGACGCACTGGCAAACAATGCGCTATGTGGTTTTCCCACAAGTACTTCGTAACATCCTTCCAGCGGTAGGGAACGAGTTCGTTATCAACATCAAAGATACTTCTGTATTGAACGTAATCTCAGTTTCAGAATTGTACTTTGCAACAAAAACCGTTGCGGGGCAAAACTTCCGTTACTTCGATACATTCTTTGTAACATTAATTCTATACTTCATCATGACATTCACAGTGACTCGTATTTTACGCTACTTCGAACGTAAATTAGATGGTCCAGATAACTATGAAGTGATTTATTCAGATCCATTGAACTCAAATTCAATGGCAGCAGTCGAAGAAAAAACTAGACAGAAAGGAAATGCAAGATGAGTGAAGCAGTAATTTCCATTCAAAATTTAAGTAAAACATTCGGGAACAATGAAGTTCTTAAAGATATTTCTTTTGAAGTAAAACAAGGTGAAGTAGTTACAATTATCGGATCAAGTGGTTCTGGTAAATCAACACTCTTACGTTGCGTCAACTTACTCGAAACACCAACTTCAGGGGAAATTTTCTACAATGGGCAAAACATTCTTGAGCATGAAAAGAGTATTTACGAATACCGTACGCACGTAGGAATGGTCTTCCAACAATTTAACTTATTCAACAACTTAAACGTGTTAGAAAACTGTATTGTTGGACCGATGAAAGTGTTGAAAAAATCAAAAGAGGAAGCAGAAAAAATCGCTAAAGAATTCCTTGAAAAAGTAGGAATGTCTGCCTACATCAATGCAAAACCTCGTCAATTATCAGGTGGTCAAAAACAACGTGTAGCCATCGCGCGTGCATTATCAATGCAACCAGACGTATTACTGTTCGACGAACCAACGTCAGCACTTGACCCAGAAATGGTAAACGAAGTGTTAGAAACAATGAAAAGCTTAGCGCACACAGGGCTAACAATGATTGTTGTAACGCACGAAATGGGATTTGCTAAAGAAGTCAGCGACCGTGTTGTCTTCATGGATAAAGGAGTTATCGCAGAAGAAGGGACTCCAGAACAAATCTTTGAAAACCCACAAGTAGACCGTACGAAAGAATTTTTAGGACGCGTTCTAAAATAAGCGAAATATGCTATAATGAGCTAAGACAGATTGTCTTGGCTCTTTTTTTATGCAAGACAATGAGATCAAGTTTGAAGGAGTAACATCATGTTTGAGATACATACAACATCACAAGAGGAGACAATGGAACTAGGGAAGCGTCTAGGCGAGCAGTTATTTGAAAATAGCTGTGTCATTCTAGAAGGAGATTTAGGTGCTGGAAAGACGACTCTTACAAAAGGAATTGCCCTTGGGTTAGGCATCGACCGTGTCATTAAAAGTCCAACTTATACATTGATTCGTGAATACCGTAAGGGCCGCTTGCCGCTATTTCATATGGATATGTATCGTATTGAAGAAAGTGGTGGCGCAAGTGAAGTGGGGCTTGAAGAGTACTTCTACGCGGGTGGTGTGTGCGCTGTTGAATGGGCGCAATATATCGAAGATGAACTTCCTTCAACCTTCTTAAGAGTTCAAATCGACCGAGTTGGAGACGGGGAGTCAGAGCGTGTGATTCGTTTAGTCCCTCACGGAAAAGAGTACGAAGAATTTATCCAAAAATTGGAGGCCGCAGATGAGTAAAGAACGAGAAATTACATTTGCACTTCCAGAAAAAGACGATGCCAAAGCGCTACTCGATTATAGTAAGAAAGTAGGAAGTGAAACCGATTTTCTTTCCTTTGGACCAGAAGGATTGAAGTATACGGTGGCTCAAGAAGAATTGTTTATTGAATCGCTTTACGAGAACGAAAACCAATTTATGTTATTGGCAAAAGATGGCGAAACTATTATTGCCGTAGGGTCTATTGCAGGTAGCTTACATCCTAAATTCTCACACCGAGGAGAGCTAGGAGTCAGCGTATTGAAGTCTTATTGGGGGCAAGGCATTGCGACTGTGATGATGGAAGAAATGCTTGATTGGGTTGTGGAATATTCAACGCTCGAACGTGTTGAATTAGAGGTCGTGGCTGTAAATAATAAGGCACGCCGTCTCTATGAAAAGTTTGGTTTTGAAGAAGAAGGTCGACTAAAAAACGGCGTCAAAATCGGTGACGGATATGAAGATATCGTCTTGATGGCGAAACAGATCGAACGATAATAATGAGGTGAAAGAATGAAATTTGGAATTATTGCCGCAATGGAAGAAGAAAAACGTCTGCTCGAAGAAGAGATGACGATTGAAAAGAGAACAACCGTTGCCAACTGGGAATTTATTGAAGGCACCCTTGTAGGAAAGACAATAGTCCTTGTCCAGTCAGGAATTGGGAAAGTCATGTCTGCACTAGCTGCAGGAATCTTAATTGACCGCTTCGGAGTAGACTTGGTCATTAATACGGGTTCTGCGGGTGGTTTTGGTACTTCTCTTGAAATCGGAGATATCGTCATTGGTACAGAACTTGCGTATTGTGATGCGGACGTGACAGCCTTTAATTACGTTTACGGGCAAATGCCGGGCATGCCAGCGCGTTTTGCTATGAATCAAGACTTTATACCGTCCATTGAACAAGCGATTGCTAAGGTGGATTTAAAGAGTCATACGGGCCTTATCGTTTCTTCAGATAGCTTTATTCATACTAGTGAGCAAAGAAGCCATATTTTAAAACACTTCCCAGACGTGATGGCTTCGGAAATGGAAGGAGCAGCGATTGCGCAAGCGTGTCATGCGTTTGGAGTTCCGTTTATCGTAATTCGTGCCATCTCCGATATTCCAGAACGCGGAACATCTGCGGTCGACTTTGATACGTTTATCGTTCAAGCTGGAAAACGTTCTGCGCAAATGGTGCATAAGCTTCTGCAAGAGTGGGAAGCGTAGCAAAAGGAGTCCAGGTGTAAGGACTACCTTTCAGTTGACGTAATCGTATTAGAATAGTAGTATAAAAAGGATTACGAATAAGGAGAAGAATATGGATTATACTGTATTTTCAACAGAGTTTCCGGATGTAAAAGTTTTTTACAACGAACCACTTAAAAATTATACATTTACAAAAACAGGTGGCCGTGCTGCCATTCTGATTTTTCCGAAAGATAAAAAAGAAGCAAGCGCAGTGATGCATTGGCTTCGCGAGAAAAATATTCCAACGACCATTTTAGGAAACGCGTCGAACGTGATTATTAAAGATGGCGGTATTAGCGGTGCGGTGATTATGTTAAACGATATGTCTCATTTAACCGTATCAGATACACAAATCGTCGCTGAAGGCGGAGTAGCCTTAATTGATGTGTCAAAAGAAGCCGCAAAAAATGGCTTAACAGGTTTAGAATTTGCTTGTGGCATTCCTGGAAGTGTCGGCGGAGCGATTTTCATGAACGCTGGGGCATACGGCGGTGAAGTGAGTGAAGTCGTTGAATACGTGGAAGTGATTACTCCGGATGGGGAATTCAAAACTTACACAAACGAAGACTTAGACTTTGGCTACCGTCATAGCCATGTTCAAAAAACAGGCGATCTTGTGATTGAAGTTGGGTTCCGACTAACTAAAGGCGTTCAAGAAG
This sequence comes from uncultured Streptococcus sp., assembly GCA_963540995.1. Taxonomy (GTDB): domain Bacteria; phylum Bacillota; class Bacilli; order Lactobacillales; family Aerococcaceae; genus Granulicatella. The sequence goes on along the minus strand of CAUTST010000077.1, from coordinate 963 downwards.
AAATTGACCAAAAAGTAGCGGAATTAATGCATTTACGCCAGAGTAAACAACCGCTTGAATATCCTTCTTGCGGTAGCGTGTTTAAACGTCCAGAAGGGCATTTTACAGGGAAACTAATCCAAGATGCTGGACTTCAAGGCCATCAAATCGGTGGCGTGCAAGTCTCTAAAAAGCATGCTGGATTTATGGTGAATATTGATAATGGAACAGCAACGGACTATATGGATTTAATCCGTTATGTTCAAAAAGTGATTTTAGAAAAAAACGGCGTTGCTCTAGAGCCAGAAGTACGTATTATTGGAGAAGAGCCAACATCGAAATAGGCAAAGGAGGGGTATTGTGAAAGACGGACTGTTTAAAACAATTCTCTATACCATTCTTGGGATTGGAATTATGACAGCGATAATGATACTAACGTCGATGACAACACCATTTGAGGGAGTATACATTCAATTTGCATATGGCTACCTTGCACTCTTTGCAGGTGTTGCTGGAGCGATTCCAGCGGCCATTGTTGGGTTTACAGGACATGTATTGTTTGATTTAATCTATACGGATCACTTGTGGCTTTCTTGGGCATTAAGTACAGGTGCGCTAGGATTTGTATTTGGATTTGCGATTCGTCGTAAAAGCTTACGCCAAGGAGTATTTTCACAGCATGATATGGTGCGATTTAATGTCGTACAAGCGGTAGTCAATATTGCCATCTTCGGATTGATTGCGCCAACGCTAGATGTATTGTTCTATCAACACGCCACAACGATTGTATTTACGCGAGGTTGGATTGTAAGTATCGTCAACTTATTAACGGTAGCAATATTTGGAACGATTACCTTAAAACTATATGCAAACTACAAATTGAAACAAAAAAAACAGTAAAAATGCGAGATCCCGAAATTCACTTAAAGTGAAGTGCACCCTGTCAAGTAGACAGGAAAATAATTAAAGTGTATGACGAGTTCT
>CAUTST010000076.1:0-5503 GCA_963540995.1 uncultured Streptococcus sp. | reverse complement strand
TATTTTCTTTTGCCACTCGTGTAGCCATTTCGTCAATATAAAAGGCCGTTACTTGTCCGACTACTAATCGTTTAGATGCGATACTTAATACTCCAGAACCCGTTCCAACATCTAATACACTTTCACCACCACGAATCGTTTGTTCAAGGGCTGTCAGTGAAAGTTGTGTTGTTGGGTGTGTTCCTGTTCCAAATGCAAGACCTGGATCTAATTCAATGAGGAGTTCATCCATTTGCTCTTTCTCGTAATCTACCCAACTAGGAACAACTGTTAAATAACGAGTTACACGTACTGGGAAATAGTATTGTTTCCATGCCGTCGCCCAGTCTTCCTCTCCAACTTCACTAACACGAACGGTTAAAGGTCCAGTTTCCAAACCGTAACTTTCAAGCTCATTTAATTGCTCGTCTAACTGAACTTTTGCTTCTTTCGTCCATTGGCTTGGTTGGAAATAGCCCTTCACAATCACTGTATCTGATTCGTATAAGTCTTTTTGTTGCACTTTTAACCATTCTAATTGTTCGTCTGTTAATTGATAATAGTCTTGTGGATCATCAATTGACACCCCTTTTGAGCCTAATTCAATTAAAATCGAACTTACGACCTCGACACTCTCAGAATGCGTATTTACTGTGACTTCTAACCAGTTCATGTTAACCCTCTTCTTTACTTGTATTTTTAAGAATTATAACAAATTTCATTAAAAATAACTAAAAATAACCCTATCCTATTTGTATTTTTGTTTGGATTTTAGTATCATTAAGAAGATAAATTAAATAATGACTATTTGACAGATTAAAAAAGGGGAAAGTAATTATGGCACGTATTTCATTAAGTACAAAAGATATTTTACAAAAACAATTTAAACGCTCATTCAGAGGATTCGACATTGAAGAAGTCGATGCATTTTTAGATTTAATTATTCGTGATTATGACACATTCCAAAAAGAAATCAGCTTCTTACAAGCTGAAAATGAACGCTTATTAACAAAAGTAGACGAACTCTCACGTCAAGCTACTGTTTCAAAAGCAAACCGTTCAAGCAATGTATCTTCATCAGGAGTTACAAACTTTGACATCTTAAAACGTTTATCAAACCTAGAAAAACACGTTTTCGATTCTAAATTACAAGAAGATAACTACTCTACTTCATCTCAAGATGTCGCAGAAGACGATGATGATTTCTACAAAACACGCGTAATTACACCAGTACGCGACAATAACTATTAATATATCAAATTTGATATAACGAACTTTTTTAAATTTAGTAAACTTTGAGTAATCGCGGCATTAATTTGCTGAGGAAAGTCCATGCTCGCACAAGCTGAGATGCTTGTAGTGATCGTGCTTAGCGAAACAATAAGCTAAGGCAACTTTAGGTTGACGGCAGAAAAACGAGCTACGGCAATGCTATGCTCTAGTATTCTTGAAAGTGCCACAGTGACGAAGCAATTTTGGAAACGGAATTGGTGGAACGCGGTAAACCCCTCGAGCGAGCAACCCAAACTTATGGTAGGGGCACTCTTATTAGGAAATGAACGAAAAAAGAGACATATTTTGTGTAGACAGATGATTACTGAAATTTAATAGATCCTGCTATTAAATGGAACAGAACATGGCTTACAGAAGTTTACTTCAGGATTTTAGCGAATTGTAAGGAGTGTGGCCTTGTGTCCACTCCTCTTTTTACGAAAAAAGGAGAAATCTATGACAACATATAAATTAGTAGCAACTGCTGCTGCAGGCATCGAAGCTCTAGTTGGTAAAGAGTTACGCAACATGGGCTACGACGTTCAGGTAGAAAACGGAAAAGCCTATTTTGAAGGTGACGATTACGATATTGCTCGTACAAATATTTGGCTGCGTACAGCCGACCGTATCAAAATCATTATGGGACAATTCACTGCAAAAACATTCGACTCGCTCTTTGAACAAACAAAGGCAATTCCATGGGAAAAGATTCTTCCAGTCGATGCTGAATTCCCGGTATCCGGTAAATCTGTGAAATCAACGCTTCACAGTGTTCCTAACTGTCAATCTATCGTAAAAAAAGCAATTGTCAATCGTTTAAGTGAGGCTTATCACCGTCGTACTCACTTACCTGAGTCTGGAGCGCTTTATCCTATCGAAGTGTCGATTTTAAAAGATGTTGTGACTCTTACAATCGACACAAGTGGAACGAGTCTCTTTAAGCGTGGTTACCGTACAGAAAAAGGTGGCGCACCGCTGAAAGAAAACATGGCTGCTGCTCTTGTCATGCTCACAAGCTGGTATCCCGATAAACCGTTCTATGACCCTACTTGCGGTTCAGGTACAATTCCAATCGAAGCAGCGCTTATCGGTAAAAATATCGCTCCTGGATTGAATCGTTCATTTGCTGCTGAAAAATGGACTTTCTTTACTCCTGGTGTCTTCGATAAAGTCAGAGAAGAAGCTCGAAAAGAAATCCGCACTGACCTTCAACTGGATATTCTTGGTGCCGATATTGATGGTTCTATGATTGAAATTGCAAAACAAAATGCGATTAAAGCCGGCGTCGCGGATCAAATTGAATTCAAGCAAATGCAATTAAAAGACTTCCGCACCAAGAAAGAAAATGGAATTATCGTTTCAAATCCACCTTATGGAGATCGTCTTCTTTCACAAGAACAGGCTCAAGCAATCTATAAGCAAATGGGTGAAACGTATGCTCCACTTGAAACTTGGAGTAAGTACATCTTAACGAGCGACTTAACGTTCGAAGACCATTATGGTCAAAAAGCAACAAAGAAACGCAAACTCTATAACGGTGCAATTCGTACCGACTACTTCCAATTCTGGGGACTTAGAAAACGCCGCGTTCAAGAAAACCAATAAAGCAAAAAAACGCAATGGACCCTTGTCCATTGCGTTTTCTTTTATCGATTATTCATTCTTTCCAATGACTTCAAATGTCACGTGATCGATTCCTAAATCACATTTTACTTTGTCTCCTGGAAGGATGCTAGCACGGATGATTTCTTTAGCAAGTGGTGTCTCAATTTCACGTTGGATGTAACGCGTAATTGGACGAGCACCATATACTGGATTATACGCATTCTCAGCAATCCAATCTTTTAATTCATCTGTGAAGCTTAAGATGATTTCTTGGTCTTCCACACGTACTGCTAATTGATTCAACATCTTCGTAATGATACCACGAATATTGTCTTTAGAAAGTGGTGTGAAGAAGATTGTTTCATCGATACGGTTTAAGAACTCTGGTTTGAAGGTTGCTTTTAGTACCCCTTCTACTGCCGTACGAGTTTCTTCGTCGATTGTATCGCCTTGTGTTTCAAGCAAGAATTGTGAACCGATATTACTTGTCATAATCATCACTGTATTCTTGAAGTCAACAACACGTCCTTTAGAATCGGTTAAGCGTCCATCGTCTAATACTTGTAATAAGATATTAAATACGTCTGGATGTGCTTTTTCAATTTCATCTAAAAGTACGATTGTATATGGATTACGACGAACAGCTTCTGTTAATTGGCCTCCTTCTTCATATCCTACATATCCTGGAGGAGCTCCCACTAAACGAGACACTGAATGTTTTTCCATATATTCACTCATGTCGATACGAACCATATGATCTTCTGAGTCGAATAAATCTTCTGCAAGAGCTTTAGCAAGTTCTGTCTTACCAACCCCTGTAGGTCCAAGGAATAAGAAGCTTCCGATTGGACGGCTTGGATTTTGCAAGCCTGCACGAGAACGAAGGACTGCTGAAGCCACTTTTTGTACAGCTTCATCTTGTCCGATAACACGTTCATGAAGAATATCTTCTAAGTGTAGAAGTTTTTCACGTTCACCTTCCATTAATTTTGTTACTGGAATACCAGTCAAACGTCCAACTACTCGAGCAATTTCTTCAGAAGTTACGGATTCTTGAACAAGGCGTTGCGTGCTTTCAGCATTTGCTTTGTTTTGCTCTTCTAGTTCTTTCAACTCATGTTCAAGAGCAGGAATACGTCCGTGACGAAGTTCAGCAGCTTTTTCAAGGTTGTAGTCAGCTTCTGCTTGTTCTAATTCACGTTTTGCACGATCGATTTCTTCACGTTTATTACGGATTTTATTAACTTCTTCTTTTTCAACTTCCCATTTCATTTTGAGGTTATTGGCTTTTTCACGTTGTTCCGCTAATTCCTCTTGTAAAATAGCAAGACGTTTTTGAGACGCGTCATCTTTTTCCATTTTCAACGCTTGTTCTTCAATTTCTAGTTGCATCAAACGACGAGTAACTGCATCCAATTCTGTAGGCATTGAATTCATTTCAACACGAATCGTTGCACAGGCTTCATCGACTAAGTCAATCGCCTTATCTGGCAAGAATCTGTCAGTAATGTAGCGATTTGATAAAGTCGCAGCTGCTACTAACGCACTATCGTGAATATTTACACTGTGGTGGATTTCGAAACGTTCTTTCAATCCACGAAGAATTGAAATCGTATCTTCAACAGTAGGTTCTTGAACGAGTACTTTTTGGAAACGACGTTCTAACGCTTTGTCTTTTTCCATGTTTTCACGGTATTCGTCAAGAGTTGTAGCTCCGATACAATGTAACTCACCACGAGCCAACATTGGTTTTAGTAAGTTACCAGCATCCATAGATCCTTCTGTCTTACCAGCTCCAACGATAGTATGGATTTCATCAATGAATAAGATGATGCGACCTTCTGATTTTGTTACTTCTTTAAGAACGGCTTTCAAACGTTCTTCGAATTCACCACGGAATTTTGCACCAGCAATTAACGCACCCATATCTAATGAGTAAATTAATTTATCTTTTAAGTTTTCTGGTACGTCTTTTTTAACAATACGTTGAGCTAACCCTTCAACAATCGCTGTTTTACCAACACCAGGTTCCCCGATTAAGACAGGATTATTTTTAGTTTTACGAGACAAGATACGAATCACATCTCGAATTTCTTCGTCACGTCCAATGACTGGATCTTGTTTTCCAGATTGAACAGCTTCGTTTAAATTACGAGCATATTTTGATAATGCTTCATATTGTTCTTCTTGGTTTTGGCTAGTCACACGCTCTCCTCCTCTTAGCTCTTCAATTCGAGCTCTCAAATTTTCTTTTGTTACGTGATGTTGTACTAAATAACGAGTCAATGGATGGTTTTGTAGTTCCATTAACGCAAGTACAACTACCTCCGTAGATAAGTAATCGTCTTTAAAGCTTTCTCTAATCTTTTCAGCTTCTGTAAAGAGTCGATATAAGTTTTGACTCATACTTTGACCATATTGGACATTTTGTCCTTCTACTACAGAAATACGGTCTAATTCTTTATCAATTAATTCCTCAAATTCTTTGTCATTCACTTGTAAATCACTATATAAATTTCTAGCAAAGTGATTTGGTTCCATAAAAACTTTCCATAAATGAGGAATATCAATTTCTTGATGTTTGCGAACCATCGCAATTTGTTGCGCTTGGCCTAATGCTTGTTGCATTGTTGTTGTCATCTTTTCA
>CAUTST010000075.1:0-5895 GCA_963540995.1 uncultured Streptococcus sp. | reverse complement strand
CTGTTTTATACGGCTTTTCGTGCTGGTTATTCCAATAAGACGCGTATAACATGACGGCCCACGCTATGATCCAGAAGATATATCCGCCAACTGATTTTTCTTGAATCAAACGGGCGGAATGAAGCGCCGTGACACCTCCAATGAATAGTAGGAAGTTGGCGAGTGAATATTTTTGTGTTCCAATCGTATAGACTCCAACGCTAATGAATGGTAATAGGTAAAATAAGGCGATGGAATTGATGATAACGTGCATAGAATTCTCCTTTTAGGCTGATAATAATCAGTATAAATTGCTCCTTGTGTTTTGTCAAAATAGGGCAGGTGCGGTAAACTAGGGGAGACAATGAAAAGGAGTGCCGAGATGAAATTAATATTATCGCCTGCAAAGGAAATGAATTGCGACGCATTAGAGAAACGCGACTGGGAAGTGAGCCCGGCTGCCGCAAAAGTGGTGGAAGCTGTAAGAGAAGTGCCCGAAGAGGACCTTGCGCATGTGCTAGGGGTCAAAGGGAAGTTGCTCGACGAAAACAAAGCGTTCATCGAAGGGTGGAACGAAGAAGGGGCTGCGCCTGCTATTGAACTTTACAACGGACTGGCGTTTCGCTGGTTGAAGCAAGTAGAGGGATGGAACAAGGGCTTGGGCTATGGAAGCAATCATGTACGAATCTTATCTGCATTGTATGGGGCTGTGGCGCCGGATGCTTTTGTGAAGCCGTATCGCTTAGATATGTTACGACCATTGCGCGTGGACGGGAAGAGCTTGAAGGCTTATTGGAAAGCGGAGTGGGCCGAGTTATTCGATGAAGGCGAAACGGTGGTGAACTGTGCCAGTGATGAGTTTAGTTCGCTTTTAGACCGCTCGCGTTACAACTGGGTGGACGTGGAATTTTACGAACGTAAAGACGGGAAGTTGAAACAACACTCTACAACGTCGAAAAAAGGACGTGGATTATTGGTTGGCTTTGCGATGCGTGAACAAGTAACAGATGTGAAGCAGTTTGAGGTTTTTAAAGAAGATGGATTTGCATTTGACGCAGAATTGTCAACACCAGAAAAATTGGTATTTGTGAGATAAAAATAGAGGAGTAGGACAGCAGTCTTACTCCTCTTTAATCTGTTTATTCATCTTCAATCCTCTATCGTTAGCGGAAAAATATCTTCCCCGCTGTACATTCTATCTTCCATTTCTTTCCACTCAATCACTAATTTATATAGCTCATCAGTTGAAATAAAGCAAGGTTCCCCAAGACTTTCATCATCCATTTGATAGTATACTTCTGTTTCTTCCTTGCCTATATCAATATTCAGCATATTACCGCCAAAACCAGATGCTTCTTTTTGACCAGTAACAACCGCCTCTAATTCTTTATAAATATGAGTGTAAAAATTATAGACTTCAGAATTTAAAAAGGTTGACAGCGATTGAAATTTTTGATTAGTAAACTTCAAAACTAACATTATATCATTTTCTTCATTTCCAAAAACCACAACTGAATATATTCTCTTCATTAATCTTACCTCTAAATTCATTTTATTCCATTGGGAAAGCTGAAATAATCTTTTTATAAATATAGTCTTATTATATCATAAAAAAAGAGAGCATCTTTCGCTCTCTTTATCACTCAGGCAATTCCACTTTCAAGCTCATATCCGTCGGTTGTAACACCTTCTGAACTGCTGCAAGAAAGGCTAGCCCATTATCAGATGGAGAATATTGAAAAGTGATATGGATAACTTTTTTGTCAAAACTATCGCCATATCGCTCCACATACTGCTTGCTTTCGAGGAAGTAGATGTAGTTGTTGAGTTTTTCTCGAAGCTTCAACAAGTGTTCTTCTTCCAGAGATTCTATCCATTTATTCTCATCAATCAACAACAACTCCAGATGGTCATCAGAGACACCAATGGCATCGATACTTGTAACGTCTAGTTCAATTTTCTCAACTGTTTTAATGGTTTCTACTACCTTTTTCTCAACTGTTTTAATGGTTTCTACTACCTTAGGTGGATTGTAGAATTTTTCCTTGAATTCCTTGAGAATCTTCTCTACCTTTTCTTCGTCACACTGTCTGTATAATGGACTACGGTCTAGTACATTACAGAGTCTTTCATAGGTATAAGTACGTTTCTGCTCATCTGATAATTTTGAAATGCTTTCTATAATATTTCTTACCAATTCATCTGTTTCAATAACAAAGGGAAGGCTTGTATATCTTCTTAAACGACTGCCTTGCATAGAAATATAATCAGTTACCTTATCTAATTTGACTAGGTCAACCGATAAACTAAACTCTTTCAAGATATCAAAGGTTCTGCGCGCTATTTCCCTATCACCTTCCACATACAAAGGATATAAGCAATATTCCATTAATACTCCAATATCTGTACTATCCACTTCGTAAGAATCTCGTTGTCGAAAACGATACTTAGCTTCTGTTCCTAGAAATGCTTCTGCTTCTTTTCCTTCCTTCATCACCTCTAGATAATGTTTGACAAAATATCTATAATTCTCTTTATTTTTCAATTTATAAGTCTTCATTTATTTACTCCATTGGTTAATTCTAAAAATTCCTTCAACTTGCTCAATTTTATTAGTGCCTGGTTCATAGACACGTGGATTTTTGATTTCATAATAGCCTTGACGTTCAATCGCAGATAGAAAGTCATCGTAGGAATGCCCCTTCATATCGATTGACGGCATAAGTAGTTCGCTCTCGGACATATGAATGTCAGAACCAGCCCAAGTTTTGGCTCCCGGAATATTTAAGGATGAAGAACCTGGCGTAACACCATTTGCAAATTGTAACCAGCCTTTTTTATCCACATTTCTAACTAACTCAGGACTATATTCATACTGATAGATACCTGAATCGTATGTGTCATCACCAACTCCTTTGACTCTCGCAATCTCACGAGCTGATTTCAGATTTCCGCTCTCATCATACAAGAGAGCAGAATCTTCTACAATACTTGTTGTGAAGTTTCCTTGGCCAATCCCTTCTTGGGTTACACGTCCTACAGAAGAACCCTTTTCACCAAAAACGAAATCTTCTATACTTTGTCCGTTTACAACAGAGGAAGCGCCACTTTCTAGATAAGGCTGCTTAATGGCCTCTTTGTATACATCTGGATAATCGTACTGTCTAGCCGCATACTGCTTGTAATAGGTTTCTTTATTTGGGACTGCTCCTTCTTTAACACCACGTTCCGCATACATATCAAAAGTTTCCATAAATGCCGCTTGCTTCTCTGGTGTATTCCAATCCATTTCTTTACTTGCAAGCTCTCTAAATTTTGCGAATGCCGCCTTTTTGATTTCTGGTGACACATGTTCAGCAGTTGTATAATCTTGAATGCGAATATTTCCAGTTTCATCTATACCGACGGCTTTTAATTGGATACGTTGAATTTCGCCTGATGCATTACGAGTCTCAACGGTTATTTTCGTTTCGACATCTTTTAGATTTATCTTGAACGCATCAATCTTTTTAGTTAAAAACTCTTTATAGTTAGCAAAATTTAGTTCAGATACGTTATTTTTTACCTTATTGAGGCTAAACTTGCTGGCTTCTTTATAGGCTGCATACCCACCCACGAAGTTTCCGAATAGGTTCATCAGTTGTGCGATTTCTTCGTTTCCACCGAGAAGCTTTGTACCATGGTAGGCAGCTTGACCAGTTGCTAAACTTCCGACAACCCCCCAACCAAACTGCCATAACCCTTGGGCAATACTTTGCGTCTGGGCAATCGGTATGAACACCCCTGTTGTTAAGGTGAAGACTTGTCCAATTTCGTTATAAGATTTAACTTCTTCTGCACTTTTATCATACCATATTCATGAAAATAAATTCGGTATTTAATCAAAATTAATACACAAAAATACCACTGGTAATCCAGTGGTATCATCAATTATTGTATTTTAACCTCTACAGCCATCCCTTTGCTTTCAAATACTCATCCGGGATACGCAATTCAATCTCTGCCATGATCTCTTTTAAGTAGCTGTCCCAATCTGTTATATCTTCAAAAAAATATTTTTTTTGGGGAAGTGAGATTCCAATCCCTTTACTAATCACAATATAAAAATCTGTAAAACCTAATTCATAACCAAAATGAGCTTCATAATAATTATAGGCTTTAAATTTAATACTAAACATTTGATGATTTGGCACATCTACCACATCGTAAATGGTCGTGTCTGAAGCTCTATCTCCAAACGCTCTTTGAATACGTTCGCTCACTTCTATAGCTAGTTCTTGCATACTTTTTTTCAACATATGAAGATCTCCTTCTCTTTTATCTCCAACCCTTGGCTTTTAAAAATTTCTCTGGGATATAAGACTCGATTTCTAATATGATTTCTTTTAGGTAGCTGTCCCAGTCACTTATTTCGCTGTAATGGCTATTTGGCTTAGAAATCACTTTTTCTTTGTTAAGATTAAGAAGTAGGTGAATTTCAAACAAATCGTTTTCGTATATAAATCTTACCCCTGCAAAGTCATAGACGAGGAACTTCAGTTTGAATGTATGGTGATTTGGTTCATCAACTATATCATAAATCACTATACCATCAATCCTATCTTTAAATACTCTTTCAACTACATCACAGATTTCGTCCGATAAAATATCCATATTATTTAATTCCATACCAGTAGTCCCCTTTTGGTTTTAATCGCTTATATCCATGTTGTTCTTGTAAATAATCCCATTCCCACCGTAGTGCAGAATTTTTATACTTATCCAAAGTAGGATCATGAGAAAATCGAATGGTCTTGCCTTGTGCTACTGCGTCGTCTAACGCAGATTTATTAAATGCTTCAAACATTTGCCTATTATTTAAGTTATGCTTCTCTTGTATTTCATTCCACAAGTTATCCATATCAAAATATGATGAACCATCCGCCTTAGCCAAAACATTATATGAACCCGGCCCAGGAGTCCCATAATCTTCGGCGCCATCTGGTCTAATTGTAGGTTCATATTTTCCTAATGTCATTGTATCAGATTCAGGATTTTTAATACTCATTTTTCTGTATTCTGTATATAGCTCATCAGACATTGTTTTGATTGGTGACTTGAACAACTCAGGTTCTTGAATTTGCACCTTTTCTGCCGAAACTTTTGGCACAGTCTTTCCATTCAAACTAAAGTTCTCAACTGCTTTAGAAGCAGAGTATGCACCAACAAAGTTCCCAAATAGGTTCATCAGCTGTGCGGTTTCTTCGCTTCCACCGAGAAGCTTTGTTCCATGATAGGCTGCTTGCCCAGTTGCTAACCCTCCGACTGTTCCCCAGAAGAACTGCGAGAGTCCTTGGGCAATACTTTTTGTCTTCGCAATCGGTATGAACACCCCTGTTGTTAGGGTGAAGACTTGTCCCACACTGTGGTATAACTCACCATTTCCTAAAAAAAGTGTATCTCGAATCGGATTCATCGCAAAGGATTTTCCGTCGCCAGACAATCCATAATAAATATTCTGTACAGCTTCGATAGAATTCGAAGCCCCATACATCCACGTAGCAGTTCCCGCAATCTTAAGTATTGGCGCCACAATCGGCAAAGCAGTCCCTCCGGACATGGCCAGCGCCGATACCCCGGCTACGAATGTCAAGACTCCAAAGACGAGATTCATAAGCCCTTGCTTGGTTCGTTCTTCGGCATGAAGTGCCTCCATGCGCACTTGATCACGTTCAAGAGCTGCTTGAATAATGCCCATACGATCATTTAGTTGGGCTGTAACTTGTTCATAGGCTACCATAAATCGTTGTACAGAGGGTAGTTTCCCAAAGGCACCCGATTGATAACTTCCCAAACTGCGATCTCTGCTCGAATGTTCTACAAATAAACTCTTTGTTGCTGCTAGCAATTCCTTAAACGCCTGCAAATCTTGGCGAG
>CAUTST010000074.1:0-5957 GCA_963540995.1 uncultured Streptococcus sp. | reverse complement strand
ACTATATTTCAATCATTTCAAAGAGCACTTGGCGATTTTTAGTGGACAGCAATGAAGAAATAATGTAATATATGATGAAACAGAGTTGTCTAAACAGGATTCGAGTGGTATTGGCCGATAAGCAAATAACCAACCGATGGCTCGCCGAACAGATGGGTGCAACCGATATGACTGTTTCCCGATGGAAAACCAACAAGATACAACCATCCATGGCACAATTCGTTGAAATCGCCCACCTGCTCCATGTTGATATTAAAGATCTGCTGGAAGTGGATTCCGAAATCCAAAGCGATAAATTGTAATTATCATAAAACAATAACGACAATGGACGAATTCAAAAATATAGAGATAAAGAACTTTAAAGGTATCGACCATATGAGGATAGACGATTTTTCCCGTATAAATGTCTTTGTAAGACAAAATAATTCGGGGGGAGCACGGGGGGTAGAGACAATAACCGTGTTGATGAGCATGTCAAAACCAGACACGACCCAGATAATGAAACTGATAAAAGATGCAAACCGTAATTACGAGAATTCCCAGCATCGAAATCTGGATACTGAGTATCCAGAGCCGTTGAATGATTTTTTGAAAGATAATATCTCTGAATGAAGAAATGAAAGTCAGTAGCAATAATAATAAAAAATATAAAGCCATAGATTTCTTTTGCGGAGGCGGAGGAATGACATGCGGGTTACGTCAAGTGGGTATTGATGTAATAGCAGGCGTTGATATTGACAAAGAAGCAAAAGCTACCTATGAATTCAACAATAAGGGCACAGTATTTATAGAAAAGGATATAAGACATGTGCATAGTGATTATTTTGAGCGTAACTTCGGCATGCGGAAGTATGATGATGAACTAATATTGGTAGGATGCAGCCCATGTCAGTTTTACAGTATTATCAATACAGACAAAGAACATTCTTTGAGGACAAAAAACCTACTAAGAAATTTTGCTCGATTTATTGATTATTACAGACCAGGTTATGTGTTAGTAGAGAACGTTCCTGGAATTTTGACAAATAAGCAGAGTATCTGGCCTACATTTTATAAGAAATTAAAAAAACTTGGCTACAATAAAATCATTTATGGTATTATTGATATGAGCCATTATGGTGTGCCTCAGTCAAGAAGGAGGTTTTCTTTGATTGCAACCAGATTAGATAATGTTGAAGTTCAACTTCCAAAAGCAGATGAAAAGCAGGCATTACTTTCAGACTTTATTGGCGAAGCACATGGCTTCCGTAAAATAAGTGCCGGAACTAAAGATAATACAGAATTTAATCATACTGTCGCTGGTTTAAGTGATAAATGCTTAAGGCGTTTAAAGAAAACCAAGCATGATGGTGGAAGTCGTTTGGATTGGGCTGATGACGAAGAATTACAATTAAAATGTTTTATCGGAAAGGATGACAGTTTCAAGGATAGTTATGGTCGTATGTGGTGGAACAAACCAGCTCCAACGATTACGACAAAATTCTTTAGTATCTCTAATGGACGTTTCGGGCATCCTGATGAAGATAGAGCCATCTCTTTAAGGGAAGGTGCTACCTTACAGACTTTTCCCAAAGACTATGTCTTTAAATCAAATAGTATCGCTACAACAGCAAGGTTAATAGGAAATGCAGTGCCTTGTGAGTATGCAAGAAGATTAGGTGAAATTATAATTTTTAATTCCAAAAATTATGGCAGATATAGAAAATAAAATCCAGAAACTGGAAATGAGTTTTGATCCCCAGACGATAGAGCATTTGGGAGTCAAGATGTATTCGCAATTACCTAATGCTATAGCAGAGTTGATCGCCAATAGTTATGATGCGGAGTCTCCTGAAGTACATATTATTCTTAAAGATAATGAAGATGGGAAGAGCATTGCTGTGGTTGATAAAGGAGTCGGAATGTCATTTGATGAAATCAATGAGAACTTTTTACGGATTGGTCGTAAAAGAAGAGAAACTGATAGAGGCCTTAGCCCTAATGGAAAACGAAAAGTAACAGGTCGTAAAGGATTAGGGAAATTGGCATTCTTTGGAATTGGTGACACGATTCAAATTATTACAAAAAAAAATGGAAGATGCGTTAACTTTACTATGGATTGGAATGACATTATTAATTCTAAAACGCCTAATTATGAGCCTCGGTATACAATAGAGTCATGTAATATTCAAGAGCAAGGCACAACAATCGTTTTAACCAATCTTAAACGCAAAACCGCTTTTGACCCAGAAGGGTTGGCTAGCAGTCTTGCACGCCTTTTTGATTTCTTTGATGATAACTTTGTTGCAGATATAAAACTAAATAATAATGTACCAATACCTATAGATGAAACACTAAGATATAGAAATATTGATGCTCAATTCACATGGAATGTGCCTGCTTTTATAGAAAGTAAAGAGCATTATTTTTATAAAAAGAATATTATTGGAGAACTGTTGGCAACAGAGAAGCCGCTAAAGCCAGGCCTGAGAGGAATAACTTTATATGCTCATGGCCGTATGGTAAATGCCCCAGAATTCTTTGGGGTTGGAGAATCTAGTCACTTTTATTCATACTTGACAGGATGGTTAGATGTAGATTTCGTTGATGAGCAAGAAGAGGATATAATATCAACAGACCGTCAATCGCTCAGCTGGGATTTCACTATAACCTCTGAACTTCGAGAAAATCTGAAATTTTTATTATCTTCTGTTGAACGAAATTGGCGTGCCAAGAGAAAAACAGAACGGCAGCGCAAGATTACAGAGAAAACGAAAATTGATATTGGGCAATGGTATCCCACACTGATGCCAGATATACAAAAAGGCGTAGAGAAAATCATAGATTCTGTGGTTGAAAACTCAGAAATGGAAAGTGACAAGCAGAGTGAGGTCGTGGGAGCTCTTCATGCTCTTGTTCCTGAATATGCTCAATATCATTGGAGACATTTGCATGAAAGCGTTAAGGATGCTTCTTATAATGACTATAAGAATGAAGATTATTATAGAGCAGTAGAAGAAACAATAAAGCGATTTGAGTCAAAAACGAATGCAAAGACAGGAAACAGCTTAAAAGGACGTGACTTGATGGCACAAGTTTTTGGGAAGGATAAACCATTTTCTGTTACAGATAAATATAAAAAAAGAGATGGAAGCAATTTTGGAGATGAAACAAAAGAGAATATAGAAGAAGGGCAGAAGTTCATGTCAATGGGTGTAATGGCTGGTGTTCGGAATCCTTTGGTGCATGAAGAAAAGATTGAATTAAAAGAATCTGGTTTATTCTCTGAAGATGATTGTCTTGATGTGTTGAGTTTATTATCTCATTTGTTTAGGCGATTAGATGACGCGGTAAAAAAGTGATGTTATGAATTAGCAGGTAATTGCCATGCACTTAAGGGGTAATTCATAAGTGTTGACGAGTAAATCGAATGCATAATATATTAAACTGATGAACATATTTTCATTCTTTTCTGGAGCAGGATTTTTGGATTTGGGCTTTGAACTTGAAGGTCACTATAATATCGTGTTTGTGAATGAGTTTCATAAAGCATTTAATGATGTGTACCAGTATGCACGCCAGAATATGAGTCTTGCAGTACCGATATATGGGCATCATGTAGAAAATATTGTCCATTATATTGATGGCGAGCATCCCGAAATGATGGAGAATTTAATCCAGCTTGTAATTGAATCCAAGGAACATGATTTGACTGGTTTTATTGGTGGTCCCCCATGTCCAGACTTTAGTGTGGCAGGAAAGAATAAAGGTAAAGAAGGAGAAAACGGGCGGTTATCACAAACATACGCAGATTTAATTTGTCAACTTCAACCAGATTTCTTTCTTTTCGAGAATGTAAAAGGACTATACAGGACAGCTAGACATAGGGCCTTCTTTGAACAACTAAAAAAGCAGTTTGTTAAGAATAGTTACTATTTGACAGAGCAATTAATTAACGCTCTGGAATTTGGCGTACCACAGGATAGAGAAAGAATTATATTAATCGGCATAAGACAAGATGTGGTTGCAGACTTGAATTTACAGAAAGAGGGTACAACTCTGACCGATTTTCCTTGGGATGAATACAAATTGTACGATATTAAAGATATTAAGGCAATAAACTGGCCTGAGAGGAATCCATATGTTGAACATGCAAACAGACCTGTCCCAAATGGAATAATTGAGGAACTAACAGTACAGCACTGGTGGGATGTGAATGATGTATTACATCATCCGAATGCAGATATGTATTTCCAGCCTAAAGCTGGTCTTATCCGCTTTCAAACAACGGATGAAGGTGATGATAAAAAGAAAAGTTATAAGCGCCTGCACCGATGGCGTTATTCTCCTACTGTCGCGTATGGCAATAATGAAGTCCATATTCACCCATGTGAAGCAAGAAGAATATCTGTTGCAGAAGCATTGGCTTTGCAGTCTCTACCTCGCGAATTCGTAATACCTCATAATATTACGTTGACCGATGCGTTCAAGACTATAGGAAACGGTGTTCCGTATCTTGTTGCGAAAGGGATTGCTAATAGTTTATCTGATTTTTTAACTCGATAATTTTACAGTATATGATGTTGACGGTAGATTATTTGTTGGATCTCTTAGATGAGGTTGCTAAGAATACAGAATTTGACTATGTAAAGCCAGGGACAAGCAAAGTCAAATTGTTATCTGTTAATAAATTCATGAAATCAGTTTCTTTACAAAGAGTCACAGGAAGAGACACTGCAAATGCAAAGATTTCAAGAGAAACATTGTCCATACTTGCAAATAGTATATCTGAAAATACGCCCTTTAGCATTGAAAGTGTATTAAAAGGTAGTGGAAATAAGCGTTCCGTATATGAAGCAATTTTAGCTCGTACATCTGAATTCTATAAATGTACAGTAGGCCGTATAAAGCATTTGGCATGGGTCCCTTCTCAGAAACATTCAGTTAATGAACTTGTTGAAATCGGTCTAGAAGACTTGCAAAAGATATCCAATTCAAATAGAAATAGTGCATCATTAAAAGATCAGGAAAAATATCGGCCTTACATAATAGCTATCAAGTCTAAACCGTTTCTATTACTGGCTGGTATATCAGGCACAGGAAAGAGCCGTATTGTCAGAGAACTATCTCGTGCTTGCTGGGACGAAGGCAGCACAGAGTTGAAGGCACAGAAGCCGAAGAACTTTGAGATGGTGCAGGTGAAGCCGAACTGGCATGATTCGAGTGAGTTAATTGGATATGTGAGCCGTGTGAATGGTAGTCCGGAGTTTGTTGCAGGGGACTTCTTAAAGTTCGTGGCAGGGGCTTGGGAGAACCCGGATGTGCCGTATTTCCTATGTTTGGACGAAATGAATCTGGCTCCTGTAGAACAGTATTTTGCGGAGTACCTGAGTGTAGTGGAGTCGCGCAAATGCCATGAAAATGGCACAATTGCGACTGATCCCATCCTAAACAAATGCGACGAGCAATGGTACTTCGACCTGACGGCTCAATTGACGAGCAATGACGAAGTGAGGGCACGTTTCAATAAAGACGGTATAACACTTCCTCAGAATCTCATTGTGATAGGAACTGTCAATATGGATGAGACAACATTCTCGTTCTCACGCAAGGTGCTTGACCGTGCGATGACCATCGAGATGAACGAGGTGGATTTATATGGCGGACTTGATGACCGACATGAGAAGATTGACAAGTTGGAGGTTGGCAATCTGATTGGAACGGCAGTAGAAGGTGTGGATGTCTATCAAGATAATAAAGATGTCTGTGATACGGCATTGGGATATCTAAAAACCGTCAATGATGAATTAGAGGGCACACCATTTAAAGTGGCCTATCGTACAAGAAATGAGTTTCTGCTGTATGTGGTGAACAATTTGCCTTACAATAAAGATAAGGATGGAAACGAGATTCCGCTGCAGGAGGTGATAGCTCGTGCGTTGGATGAGATTACGAGCATGAAGATTCTCTCTCGTATT
>CAUTST010000073.1:0-5974 GCA_963540995.1 uncultured Streptococcus sp. | reverse complement strand
TTAGAAACGAATCACTGGAGACAAATAACGCAAAGGACTGCAAGCAGTCGTGCGGCTATTTGTCGAAGCGAAACTTCACAGTGCGAAGTTTCGCGTTTCTGCCTTTTCGAGCTCAACTTCACAGGCAGAAAGACAGAAGTAAGGAAAAGACTCGCAGTGCGAGTCTTTTCCTTACTTTATTAAATTCCAAATCATTCGCACTTCGAATGATTTTCCGCTTAACCCACTCCGTCTAAGTTAAAGCACATACCTTTGAATGCACCATGAAAATTATCATAAATGATAATTATCATATATGATAATTTCACCATACGTATTTATCTAACAGAATTTATTTTATTGCACAAAAAATCCCCACAGCTGTGGGGATTTTGTCTTATCGAATACCTAACGCAATTCTTGCATAGCGTGACATTCTATCTGGGCTCCATGCTGGATACCAAACCAATTTCACATCGATGGTTTTCACCTCTTCAATCTCTGCTAACGCACGATGAATCTCATCTGTAATAATATCCGCTAGCGGGCAACCCATTGTTGTCAGTGTCATATCCACTTGGCAATGACCTTCTTCATTTAAGTCTACACGATAAATCAATCCAAGATTGACAATATCAATTCCAAGTTCTGGGTCAATGACTGTCTCTAAAGCTTCTAAAATCTTCTCTTGCATTGCTTCTGCAGCATTTTTATTTTCTTCTGTCATCTTCTACTCTCCTATTGAAATACTCTTTGAAAAAAGTCTGCAACATCTTCAAACACTTGATGTGGCACAATATGCTCTTGCCCTAGTGTTTCATGCCATTCTACGTTTTTCGCATACGGTTCGTCTTTAATGGTTTCATAAAATTCTTTATTCAAATCGTATGGCACTTTATTATCAGCAGTACCATGCCATAAGAATAATGGACGGCCATTAATATGTTCAGGATGTTTTGCAAGGGACATCGCATCTAAGAAAGCCTTGTTCTTTTCAATCTCTGCTTCTAGCGCATCGCATTGTTTCTGTGTTGCTCCTGTCATCCAAACCGATGAAATTGTCCATTTAGCAAAACGAGCAGGATCCGCACTCCCCATTAAACTCGCTGCTGCTGTAATATCGGGATATTGATTGAACAACGCGTATGTAGAAATACCACCCATACTTAAACCAGATACACCAAACTTCGCTTCGTCTAAGAGACCACGTTGTCTCATTTCTTCTTTAATAATAGGAAGTTCTTTAATGTTATTTGCCACAATTTCCCAGATTTCGCCGCCAATCAGACGAACGCCACGGTCTCCGTGTAAGAGTTGGTCTGGTAAAATCGCGCGAATTCCACGCTTGGCTAGTTCGACTCCAATGGTTACAACATGGTCTTTGCTACCGGTCCAGCCATGATAAAACACAACAATTGGGATTGTTTGGTCTTTTAATGAGGCATCCACTACTTCAGCATATGGAATACCATTTGCTTCACGATAATCAATTTGAATCATAACTTCCTCTTTCTTATTTCATCAAAAATATGGTAAACTTATACAGATATTGTACTTGATGGAAACTTTGAAAACAAGTTTCTGCTTTTAGAAAACTACTTTGAAAGGAGAAAGAATGGAAAAGAAACTCATTGCCATCGACCTTGATGGAACTACATTAAACAATAATTCAGAACTGACACAAGAAACCATTGATACCCTTCATGCCGTAAAAAACTTAGGTCATGAGGTAGCCATTGTCACTGGTCGCCCTTACCGTAATTCAAAACAATATTACGACCAACTAAACCTAGGTGGCCCAATCGCAAACTTTAACGGTGCCCTCTGCCATATTCCAGGGATGCCTGAATGGGATGGAAAATACCACATCACCCTCGATTCAGAATTCGTACTTGATTTAGTGGCTTTTAACAAAACGCTACCTGTCGATTACTTAATGGTCGAAGGAACAGAACTTGTATATTCAGATATGGAAGAACTTCCAGAGTGTCCGTATTATCCAAAAGACCAAAAGCCAATCGTAATTGATAAAAACACAAAGCTCAAAGAACAACCAACAGCTGTTGCTCTCTTCTCTGATATTGACAAACAACAAGAGATTAAATCGAAAATCTTAGACCGCTATGATAACGATATTGAAATCCGTACTTGGGGTGGAAGCTTCCCATGTCTAGAAGTGATTTCACCAGGCATTCATAAAGCAAAAGCCATTGAACACTTGTCGCGTTACTTTGGGATTAAACAAGAAAATATTCTTGCTTTTGGAGATGAAGACAACGATTTAGAAATGATTGAATACGCAGGGCACGGTGTTGCAATGAAAAATGGAATTGATGAATTGAAAAATATCGCAAATGCCATTACTCCATTCACAAATGACGAGAACGGATTAGCGAAGTATCTTCAAGACTATTTTCAACTTCAGGATGTGAGAAATCGCGCTTAGAAATGGAACGTTGGACTCGAACGCCGGAAGGAACGTGAAACGTTCTGCAAAATCCTTCACAGTGCGAAGGATTTGGATGTGGGCATTGCTAATAATGTCGAAAGATTTCTATATAGAACATTTTGAAATGAATTTTCAGCACTTTTGACTCTTTATATCAGGAAGCAAAACTTCACAGTGCGAAGTTTTGAAGCCCTGTGAGCCCGAGTTCAACTACACAGGATGTGAGGCAGAAAGACAGAAGCTAAGAATGATTTCACAGTGTGAAGTCATTCTGCCTTTCTTGAATTCCAAATCATTCGCACTGCGAATGATTTCCGCAAAGTTTATTAGACATTCTTGAATCACGAGTGATGAAAAGAATGTCAATAAACCACTAGGTCAAAGTGAATACGTATCATTATGGAAAGGTATCACGTTCGCAAGTGACTTTTCCTAGTTCAACTCCACAAGATATAAGAAATTACACCAAAAAAAACGATAAGGTTACAGACAGAAACGTCTATAAACCTTTGTTACTAACTGAAATATTTGGTACGAAACGTTAATTTCTATGACATTGTCTCTTCTTCCTGATTCTCTGCCTCTAACAATTCAATTTGCTTCAGATATGCTTTCTTATCCTCTAACATTTGGTGCTCTATCTCTTCTATTTGCTTTTGATAAACTTTATTCATCTGTTCTTCGTTCTGTTCTAACTCAGATAAAAAGAGCTTTGCATGAATAAAATCAACATCTCGATATATCGTTAGAATGTAGTCCACGAGGTTTTCTGTTTTACGCCTAGAAACGCGCCGAGAATCTTCCAATTGTTCTTTTATTTGTTGATATTCTTTACGCTTATCTAAATATTCTTTTTCTACTTGTTCAATCTTTTTACGATCCATACATTCTATCCCTCAGTTTATTTAATCGGATTTTGCAAGTCCAACTTAGGGATACTCTTGAGATATTGTTCTGCAGAATCTGCCGTTTTTCCTTCAAAGGCCCCTTTTAATTGCGTAACAAGATTTTCAGAGTGATAAGAAAATATTTCTTTCGAAGCATTAGATAGTTTTGATTCTAACTCTTTTTGAAGAGCCTGAATTGTCATCTCATGTCTTGCTGACATTGTTCTAATCGCAATTCTTTTTTGTTTTTTTATATATTGAATATAAGCTTCTTTATAGTAATCCATATCAATATAATCTTTTGCATTCCCAGTGAAGAGCATCCCAAAAACTATCCCCTTTCTATTTTATAACTATTTAAACTAAACGAACTATTCGACACCACTTTAAATAACTCACTTTGTTTTCGATCAACATCTTCTAATGTTTCTACAGAAGTAAATAGTGTATCTGAAAAACGAACTATTTTATCCATATATCGATTCAATTCATTAACATTATGGCTGAACATTCCCTCATCCCAAACCGTTGAAAATTGAAAATGAGAAACTAGTTGGGATACTTCATTTCTTCCAAGAGTAAACCCTGCATGATAAGCTTCATGATTGGCCTTTTCTACAACTTCTTTTACTTGTTGGCGATAATTTTCTAACTCATTTTTCATTAGTTTTACTTTTTCATCTGATTCTATTCTTGATAAATGAGAAATACATAGCAACAATCTACTTCGTAACTCTATTTTCTTTGCACCTGTAGCACCTTGAATAGCACTCTGCAAATTTGGAATATTCTTATGTCCCCATGCGATTACTGCTTCTTTTGTTTCGTCAATAATCGCTTGATATTCTTTCATAAATTTCGAATAATTAAGACCTCCGTTTACCAGAGTTAAGAGAACCTCTGGAGCACCCCCAATTTTATCTAAACCAAAATTTGAATTTCCTTCTTTTATCAATTCAATATATTTATTCAATAATTTACCTAATTTCTCTCCCGCTTTTAAATATGCTGGAAAAAAATCCTCCGTTGCTTCTAAAACGGTTCCATCTGAATGAATTCTATATTCTCCGAAGTCATGAGCATTAGGATCTTCAAACGTGGTTGCAAAATTAAACGGCACTATAACTTTCACTTTCCCTAATTGCTCATCTGTATTCCGATTTAACATTGAAACAATATCAAAAGGATTTACGTAATACGTTACTTTTTCATTAAGAATTTGAATTACTTCTTCAGAAATACCAGATTTCCTTAAACTCTTCAACGTATCTGGTCCATTTAAAACAACAATTTCACCAATTTGTTCTAATTCTTCTACACTAAGATGAGCTGCTCCTTGTACAGAAGCAATCGAACCTAGCGAATGTCCTGTCATATTTAATTTTGCATTGGGTGCTTTTTCTCGTAATTCTGCTAATTTTACATGCAGCGCCTCTTCAACTAATTTTCCCTGCTGTATATATTCATCGTGCATCGTAAAACGGTAGTTATTTCCCAGCCAATCATTACTTATAGCACCTAATTTCTTTAAACTTGGAACATCGCTTCCCTTTACGGCTAGATAGGCATTCTTCGTATCTGTGTTCAACTCCGAAGTGTCAGTTAAAAAATACGCATTAAACCCATCTTTCTGATTTAATAACAATCCTTTTTTGTACGCATATTCATTATCCACAGATTTCATTTCAATTACTGTTTGGACAGTCTTATCTTTATGGACATACAGGATTCCATTATTTGGGAGGTCTTTCCCACCAAAAGAAATTTTTTCATCTATTTTATAGTCTAATGAGTAATTTATATATGCACTATCAGGTACTCCCTTTAGACGATTTATAAAATTTACTGGACGTCCTTCGTAAGTACTCTGGGCTATAGATATATATATATTGTTAAAATTATGTAAATCACTCATAATTATACAATACCCCCCCTCTCAGAATCCCTGGTTTGTTGTTGGTCAATATATGTTTCATATCTGGTATATCATTTCCTTCCTTTAAGCGAAAATCAACCGTTATTCTTGTTTCAGGAATATTATTAAACTTTCCTCTTATAGACAAATTATAGTAGGATATTGACACTCCATTGCTTACAGGGACTACTTCTAGTGTATTCCAATCAAACTGGACTGTTTCGATTTTCGGATACTCTGAATGCACCCATGCAACGATTTGATTTTCATGCTCTTTTAACCACGCCAATTGTTTATCTCTTGCGGTAGCAAAGATTGTATTTGCACGCCAATCTGGATTATTTAAATTGAACATTGTAAAACCTCCTACACCTAATAATGCGATTGTTCCTATAATGGCTAATTTCTTCTTCACGTTCCACCCTCCAACCTTCTATACTTGCTTCTTATCATTTAATTGTCTAAAGACACTACTCTTACCAGTATTATAAGATATTTCATTGATTTTTCATATAGTTTTATTAATTAAAATTGACTTATTCTATAAGTCACTACGTTTTTAACGAATACTCGTATTAAGTAGAACAATCAGCTTTTGAATCATTGAGACACTATCCCCATATGCATCAATACAACATATCACGTAGAGAATCTTTTTGAGATGTATCAAAAATGATACATTTGCATTTTTTGGTTAATTCCAAAAGGTTCTATAATTTTTAGGGTTGATGGAAATTTTCCACC
>CAUTST010000072.1:0-6024 GCA_963540995.1 uncultured Streptococcus sp. | reverse complement strand
AAAAATCCCAGCATAAATAAAAAGACGAGTTCATAAGAACTCGTCATACACTTTATTTATTTTCCTGTCTACTTGACAGGGTGCACTTCAAATTGGTGCCAGGAGTTTTTTTGTACGATAAATACGTGCTACAAGACATAATACTTTATTGGTGCTCTTAGAATGGAAAAAGATAGACTTGTGTCTTTTTGTTTTTTATTGAAAGAGTCATAGTGGGGCAACGGCGCAAGCCTTGGTCTTGCACCTTTGAAGCTTCAAAGCTGGAGTAAGGAATTTCTTCCTAACTCCAGCTAATTCACATTCAATGCTATTCCCCACTATTCTTTCAATAAACAAAAAGACTCGTCTATCTTTCTCGTTGCTTGAACAATCATTGTTTCTTCCAGTTCGTATTTATAGAGTTAAAGTTCTGCACATTTGGAGGATGCAGGTATTTTAATGAGCTTTGTAAAATTTTGGTGTGTCTTGACTCAAACACTTTAAGGTTCTTCGATAATAGAATCACCTCCACTCCGAGGAAAACAAAAACTGAAAATTATCATATATGATAATTTTCAGTTTAACTATTCTACTTCACTTTAGAATTTGATAAAGGAACAATTGCTAGTGTTTTTCCTAGACACGCTAGAATCTTTAATAAGGTATCCAGTTGTGGGGTACTCTTCCCCGTTTCAATTCGAGCAATAACGGGTTGCTTCACCCCACTTAATTCTTCTAATTGTTTTTGGCTAATTCCTAATTCTTTTCTGGCGCGAATTAATTCACTAATAATAGCCACTCTCAAATCACTCTCTGCAATTTCTTCTTTCGTAAATAATTCTTTTCTAACGTCTTTCCAATTACTTCCGATTGCTTTTTTACTCATCTTCTCACTTCCAGTCTTTTCAATTTTCTCTCACTAACATTATAACTTGAAAGTTATCATTTTTAAATACTTTTAAGTTATTATTATTTAAAAATAAATAAACCATTATAACGTATACATTATAATTCGCACATAAAAAGACCGAGCGGCTGCTCGGTCTTTACTAATGGCATTCTGTTTGAACACCATCAATCATGTCTTGGATGGTGCGTTTATTATAGAAATCAATTTGTTGTTGGATTTGTTCTTCTTGCAATTTGCCCATTACGCTTCCCATTCGGGTGCTCACAAGGCAGGTTGGGTCAGCAGCTTCTTTGAAGGCTTTTTCCAAGCGTTCATCCTCAGATACTAATAAGAAAATTTCTCCGAGTTTCACCTTTTTTGGATTTCCTTGCCACTGGTAACCACCTTGTTTTCCTGCAGTGGTTGTCACCCAGCCTTTCTTCACCGCTTGGCTCATCAGTTTTCGAACAATCGCCGGGTTGCTACACGCGTTAAACGCGAGATCCTTACTTGAATAACGATTGTCGTGATGAATTGCCAGGTACGTTAGGCAGTGAATCATTACGATAAAGTCATTTCCCATAATGATCCCTACTTAATTAAGCCGAATACGTCGTTTAAAGCTTCTGCCATTGTTGGGTGTGTGAAGATTTGATCGCGAAGAACTGTGTAAGGTAAGTTCGCGTTCATTGCAGTTGCGATAATGTTAATCACTTCATGCGCTTCTTCAGCAAATAATGTTGCACCAACGATTTGGTTTGTTGAAGCGTCTACTAATACTTTGTAGAATCCTACTTGGTTTCCTAAGATTTTAGCTTTTGGAATCGCCATCGCTGGAAGTTTCGCCACTTTTACTTCGATACCAGCTTCTTTGGCTTGTTTTTCATTTAAACCAACGCTTGCTAAAGGTGGATTAATGAATGTTGCTGTTGGGAATTTCGCACGTTGTTTTGTTGAGTATGTTGTATCCCCTGCTAAGAAGCGTTTTACGATACGGAAATCATCTAATGATACGAATGTAAATTGTGGTCCGCCGTTCACATCGCCCATTGCAAAGATATGAGGCACGTTTGTTTGTAAGAATTCATTCACTTTAATCGCGCCACGTTCTGTTAATTCTACGCCAGCTTTGCCTAAATCAAGGCCTTGTACGTTTGCACGACGACCTGTCGCAACTAAGACTGCATCTGTTGTAAAGGCAACTGGTGCACCTTCTGCTGTCGTTAGTTCTACAACTGCTTTACCATCTTTTTGGTGAACTGCTTTTAATTGAACTCCTAAGTGGAAAGTAACACCTAAAGCTTCTAATTGTTCTTTCACAGCTTGTGCTACATCTTCGTCTTCACGAGGAAGGAATACATCTGTCACATCGATTACTGTTACTTTTGTTCCGAATTGAGCGTAAGTTGCAGCAAACTCTAATCCGATAAATCCACTACCGATAATCACAAGGCTTTCTGGATATTCTTCTAAGTTCATAATCGTTTCGCTTGTATGAATCGCTCCACCGATTGTTAATCCTTCTACTGGTGGTACGAATGGAGTTGCCCCAGTATTAATGAAAATACGTTCTGCTTTGAAGAGTTTTTCTCCTTCTGCAGTTTCTACGGCTACTGTATGGTCATCTACAAAACGTGCAGTTCCGTCGATAATTTGTGTTTTTTCAACAGAATCTACTTTGTTGTAGTTTGCTGTGTTTAACGCAGCAATCAATGCTTTCTTTTCTTGAACACTCTTTGTATAGTAGCTGCTAGCATCTTCGTTTGAATATTGTTTACGTAATGCTTTTGTCGCTAATTTTTTAGAAGGAATACAGCCGACATTAATACATGTTCCACCGTACATTTCTTTTGATTTTTCGATTAAAATCGTGTCTTCTCCAATACTTCCTAGGTATCCTGCTAATGTTTTTCCGGCTTTACCGAAACCAATAATGATATTTTTTACTGTTGTTGTCATAAAATCACCTTTCTAATTGTAATATTTTTAATTACAGTTAGAGTATATCTCACAAATTCATCATCACAAAATTATCTGCTCACAAAAAAGACACCTACTTTTGTAGATGCCTTCCTCATAAACGTTTATAAAAAGGATTTTAAATGATTCACTAATTGTTCTAACTTTTCTCCTTTTGGTTGATACTCCTCAGATGACATTTCCTCCCATGGAACCCACCACACAGGGCCTCTACCATTATGACCATAATCCTTCATATCTCCTGATTTTCTTGGAAAGAGATGCCAATGGACATGAGCATCTCCATTTCCCAGTAATTCGATATTCATTTTTTCAGCATGAAATGCCTTTGCAACAGCTTCTTGTACAATACTCATTTCTTCGAGAAATTTAAGTTTTTCTGCTGGTTCCATTTGATGCAATTCCGTTACGTGTTTTTTTGCTAGGAACAAGGTGTACCCTTTAAAATACTGTCCATCCCCTATCACTACAAAACCTGTTTCAAGTTCTTTAACAAAATGCGGATTTCTTCCTTGTTTGATCAATTCAATCCGATCACAAATCAGACACATCTGTCTTTTCCTCCTTTAACAAATCTGCTTTAATGATAGAATAATATGCCATATCACAGATGCCTTGATTGTTCTTGCCATATTGTCGCAGCGTACCCTCATAAGTCATTCCAGCTTTTAGCATCACTTTTCCACTGGCAGGATTATTCACATCGTGACGTGCGGCTACTCTATTACAGCCCGCTTCTTCTATAAGATAATCGATTACTGCAATAAGCGCTTCGGTCATCATTCCTTTTCCCCAGCATTTGCGACTAAGTTTATATCCGATTTCCACAGCATCCAGCTTTTCTTCCAAATGCACAACATCAATTTTACCAACAACCTCATTGTTAAATACGATTGCCCATTTGAATTGAAGTGGATTTTGATACCCGTCTACCCACCGTTTAAGGCTCTCCTTAGTTGTCTCGACAGATTCATGCGGAGGCCACGTCAAATAATGTGTCACTTCTGCATCACTCGACCAGTTTTCAAACATCTCTTGTGCATCTTCTAGTTGAAAAGGTCTGAGAAGTAATCTTTTTGTCTGAATTGTTTTTGTTCCTATTCGCTTCATCGTTTTCCTCCTAAATCAATGGTTAAAACAGAGTCCAAAAGGATTCATTTACCGTATTGATTGATTATTGAATGGTTGGTTTATAAAACGAGCGGTTATCTAAACCAAACACGCGCTCTGAGAATGCTCCTGGTTCTGTCTTATCGAGTGCATTCGACATCATTGTAATCGTCGCATCTAATAAGTCGATATGGTGCAATACTTCCGCTTCTAATAATTGCGGACGAACTGGTGACCCGTATTCGAGTTTTCCGTGGTGAGCTAGAACGAGATGTTTTAATAAAAGTACATCTTCTTGATTTTCATCGATATCGAGTTCTTCACAGGCTTTTGTAATCTCTTCATCCATAATCACGATATGACCGAGTAAGTTTCCTTTTAGTGTGTACTCAGTACCGATTGCGCCTGTTAATTCCATCGTTTTACCAATATCATGTAAAATCACACCCGAATATAATAGCGAACGGTTGATTTGGGTGTATTGTGTTGCGATGGCTTTAGCAAGTCGTAACATCGAAACCGTGTGGAAACTTAACCCACCTACAAATGCATGGTGGTGACGTTTCGCTGCAGGAAATTCGAAGAAGGCTTCTTGGTATTTCTTCAAGATATTATGTACGATACGACGCAAATACGGATTTGTGATATCGAACATAATTTGGTTTACTTCTTCTTCCATTTCTTCTTTCGACATTGGAGCGTGTTCTACGAAATGACTCGCAGAGGTTGGCTCCCCTTTTGAAGCGTCGGTAAGTCGAAGGCTGACAATTTTTACTTGTGGCGAATTATTGTACATTTCGCGTTTTCCGTTCACAACCACCACTTTTCCGGGTACGTATTTTGCAATATCATCTGAAGTGGCAGACCAATATTTTCCATCCATTTGACCGGATTGATCTTGGAACGTGAAGGCGATAAACGGATTGCCATTTTTTGCCATGCGCACATCAGCTGCTTTAATGAGTAGGCAGATTTCAAAACTCTCGTCCACATTGTATTCATATAATTTTTTTGTCATGATTTACCTTCTTTCTCTTTCCCCTAACTTCAGTACATTCTCTTTAGGTAACTGAAGCGGAACTTCCGTTGTAAAGTAAAAAACTTGTGTTACGCGTGATAGCTCTTCCATTAATTCTAACATAATCGATAGACGTTCTCTATCAAAATTGACGAACCCATCATCGATTAATACTGGGATTTTCATCTTCTTCGCTAATTGGAAAATAAAGGCAAAACGAATGGCTACATACAGTTGGTCCAAGGCCCCCTTTGAAAGGTAGAAAGCTTCCATCCATTGGCCATTAGCCAGTTGCACCTTCGCCTGCGTATCCGTTAAGAGAATCTTCGTATATTGCCCCATCGTCAATCGGTTAAAAATGCGACTCGCCTCATCTAAAATCAATGGGACTCTCGTTGGAACTTTTTCTTCCAATTGCTTCAAAATCCATTTGGCTGCATACACTTGTGTTGCCCAATCCTTAATAGACTCTTGCACTTCGAATCGTTCAAAGTCCGCTTCCAGTTGAAGAGCTTCTGCGTTGTCATCTTCTTCCAGCAGTTCTGCCTTTGTTTTCGTACTTGCCAATTGGTCACGTACTTCTTTTTGTTTACTTTCCAACTGCGCCTTCGTGAAGGACTCGTCTTGAATTTCCTCTTCAAGTGTTTGCCTTTGCAAGCTTTCTTTTTCTTCATTCGTAAAAAGTGCGACTTGCTTTTCGATATACGCTCTCTTTTGAACTAAGGATACACGATTATCGAGTACTGGTAACTGCGTTCTAAACGCTTCGACCGAGGTGATTCCAAGTGGTGAAATCGCCGATTGTAATTCTTCACGCACTTCTGATGTATCTTGTTTCAATTGCGCTAAATGGCGTTCTTTCTTTAAGATACTCTCTTGCAGTTGTTCTAGTTTTGCCACTCGTTTTTGTGAAGTCATCCATGTCTCACGGATAATGCGTAGCTGTTGCTCCACAGTAGCTGGAGGGGTGAGTTGTTCTTTTGTCCAGAACTCTTTACTTTCTTCTTTAAAGGCAACTAATCTTTGTTCCAATTGAATGAACTGCGCC
>CAUTST010000071.1:0-6122 GCA_963540995.1 uncultured Streptococcus sp. | reverse complement strand
AATACTCCAGCTACCGTAATAGCTATAAGCAAACTAGGAATGGCTAGCAAAATATCAACTATACTCGTTATGATTGTATCAATCCACCCACCAAATATCCCTGCTAATCCACCTAAAAGGATTCCTCCTAAATAAGATAAACCAACAATTAACACAGAAGCTCCAATAGAATATCTAGCTCCTACAATAACACGAATAAAAATATCTCGACCAAAATCATCCGTACCAAACCAATGACTAGAATTTGGTGGAGACAACACATCATTGGGATTCATCGTTTCGTAGTTTAAAAATAATGTACTCCACAATAGTAACGCAAATACTAAAACAATCATTCCAATAATCCATTTTCTCTTATTTGTCATGACAACTCACCGCCTTTAATACGGGTATCTGTCCTATTCTGTATCCCATCAGAAATTTGAGTGAGCACCAAATATAAAAAGCTAATAGAAACTACAATCACTTGTACGAGGGGGTAATCTCTCGTACTAATACTATCCATCAATAATTTCCCAATTCCTGGCCAATAAAAGATGGTTTCTACCACAACGACACCCGCCATTAAAGAACCAAACGATAATAAGATAATGGTCACCATCGTTGGAAATATATTTTTCAATAAATGTCGTTGAAAAATTGTTGACTCTTCTATTCCACGGTAATAAAGTACTTTAACATATTCCTGTTGTATTTCTTGTTCTAATAACGCCGAGAATTGTTGAATAAATTTCGCACTCATCGGGACGGCAAGTGTAATTACCGGTAGTATTAAACCACTTCCACCTTGCTTAGCAAGTAAAGGAACCCATTTTAATTGAACACTAAATACATACATTAAGAAATAACCAATCACGAAAGACGGTAATGACATTTTGAAAAATAGAATTAATTGAAAGAGTGATTTTACAATCCGATTTTTACATCGAGCAAAAATGATAGACAACGGAATGGAAATTCCTAGAGAAACTATTAAAGTAATCACTGCCAATTGCATCGTATTCATAAATGCTGGAATCAATAAATTCTTGGTCGGTATCTCTGAGATTAAACTCTTCCCAAAATCTCCTTGAAGAAATTGAAGGAGCCAATTTCCATATTGAACAAGTAAAGGTTGATTCAGTCCCATTTCCTCTCTCATTAGTGCAAGAGCTTCTGTAGAGACACGACCTGTTCCAACCGACATTTTGACTGAAGCAGGATCACTCGGTGCTACATGAATAAGTAAAAATACAAAAAACGAAATGCCGATAAATAGTATAAATATGGTTAAAAGTCTTTTCATTACTTTAATCATTTACTACCACTCCTTACTTTTTAGCACAGAGTAAGAATAAAGGTGTTGGATTATAAAATTCATCCTTTTCTAGATAAATTCTTTGGCTAATAGATTGATCGATTTGCAGAGAATCAACTTCTTGATTTAAAAAATATTGTACATCCCATTGAGGTCGTACTTCACTAGAAATAGATAAACTTCTCTGAATTAATTCGCATTCTGTTAAAGTATCTTGACTTAAATGGTGATGAGCATGATGCTGCGGTAAATGACTCGTATCCGTCATACTAGAGGCGCCATAATTTCCATCAATATTAATGAGCAATCCACCTTTTTTCAACACTCGAAGCCATTCACGATATGCTTTCGGAACATCTGGTAATGTCCAAGTAACATTTCTTGCAATCACAATATCAAAGCTTGCATCAGGAAAAGCTAGATTTTGAGCATCCATCACTAAAAATTGCGCATTGAACTTTTCCTGTTTAGCAAAAACAGTAGCTAAATGAATCATTACCTTTGTTAAATCAATTCCAATTACTTCATGTCCCATTTGGCTTAAAATTCCTGTGAAAAATCCCGTTCCACAACCAATATCTAAAATCTTTAAGCGTTTCTTTTGTGGTAAATATTTTTCAAATTCTGTAATCCATCTATCTTTTAATGGACTATGAAATTCTCTTGTTCGTTGTTCTAAAAAAGAAGAACTTCGATTTGTCCAATAATTTTCAACTCGTTCATGTAAAGATTGTTCCATTGTCTTAACTTTTCCCCTTTACGATTCTGATACAAAACATTGGTGTTGCTCCATAATTTAATTGCTCTTCATAATCCCACACTAAATCCCCAAAATTTTCTTCCGTTTCTACTGAGATATCTTCGAATGAAGAAAAATATTCTATATCCCATTGCGGTCTGTGTTGATAAGTTAAAGGTAATTGCTGAACAATCCAATCCATTTTTTCCTCATCAATACCTTCGCCTTGCCAAAAATCTTCAAACTTCTCTTCAATAGCCCTTTTGCGTTTTTCTTCAAATTCTATTTCTAACGACTCATTTTGAAGAAAAGCATACCAATTTGCGTCAAAAATTAATAATGTTCCATTTGGTTTCAAAACTTTTAACCATTCTGAATATGCTTGTTGTGGTTTCTCTAAATTCCAAGTTAAATTTCGACTAACAATGATATCAAAACTTTCCGGATTAAAACCTAAATTTTGGGCATCCATGTTTATAAGTTGTATGTTTGAGGTGCCTTTGCCATATTTTTGAATATTCTCTTTAGCAACTTCTAGCATTTTATTAGAAACATCAATACCAGTTATATTTGTATAACCTAATTCTTCTAAGATTTCGATTAGCTGGTAACAATCGTTTCAATTGTTCTTTCCATTTTTTTCTTTGTGTTCCCTCTAATTCTTTTATATTCACTTTAGAATATCCTGTGTACCGATGATTCCAATAGTTTCGTATTTCTTCTAACAGGTTCACATTTGTTACTCCTTTTTCAACTTACACTTTTATTTTCTGTTACAAGTTTACCAAAGGGTGCTTAAAATAATGTTAACAAATAATCACATAGAAACAATATTTTTCAATATAAAAATGATGAATAGAAGTTACTTTGAGATACCTACATATGGAAAATGAAACTTATCTAAAAGAACTAGCACTTCGATTATTAGAAAAATTGAATGTCTTTATTTTATTAACTCTTGAAAATGAACAATTTAAAATTTTTAATCAACAAAAAAACACTCTCTATTCGAGAGTGCCTTTTGTTTAATTTAAAATTCGAATCGTAACGTTACGTCTTCCCCATTGCTTTGCTTGATCAACGGTTGTGAAGTGAAGGTCAATGATATTGCCTTTAATCGCTCCACCTGTATCTCCAGCAATCGCAATTCCATACCCAGGAACTTCAACTAAGCTTCCTAAAGGAATCACGCTCGGGTCAACCGCAATCACTGTTGGATTCTTACGTAAGTCAATCCCTGTAGCTGTATAGTAGCTTAATCCAGCTTCATTATAAGAATATCCAGTCGCTTGAACGTTTAATGTTCTTCCTCCAGATTGGTTGCTTGATGCGGCTGCTTGTGTTGTTGGCGTTTCTGTTGTAGCAGGTGCTTGCGTTTGAGCAACTGTTGTAGCAGGTTCGACTGTCGCAGCTTGAGTAGTTGGTGTTTGCTGTGAAGCTGGCGCAACCGTTTGTTTATCTGAAGTTAATTGTGCAACTGCTGTAATAGCTGAAGCTACTACTCCCGTTGCTTCTTTCTTTTGTTCTTGAACTTTTGCAAGAGCTTCTTTGTTGTCAGCAATTAATTTTTTCAAATCATTTACTGAACCTTCAAACGCTTGACTTTCAGCAGTAAGTTGTTCTTTTTTAGCGACTAAGTCAGTTGACGCTTGTTCTGCTGCGTTTTGTAGGCGCGATAATTCAGCAACTTGCTCAGATAAGCTTTTCAACACTTCTTCATCTGATTGGAATAATTGTTGAAACACATATAATCGATTCAAGAAATCTGAAATACTTTCTGAATTTAGTAAATGTAAAATACTATAAGAAACAAAGTCAGAAACTTGAATTTGTTGCAACCGTTTAGATGCAACTTGTTTACGTTCTTCCACTTTCGCTTCTTGAGTCGTAATCTTTTCAGCTAGTGTTTCTTTCTCTTTATTCAGAGAATCGATTTGTTGGTTTAAACTTTCAATTTCTTGATATTTCGAATTCACTTTTTGTAATTCTGAAGTTAATTGTGCTTCTAGTTTTTGGATGTCTGCTTCCTCTGCAAATACAGAAGGCGCTAATGTTCCAAACACTAATAAGGAAGCCATTAAAGTCAGAACAATCTGTTTAATCTTTTTCAAAAGTGATTTTCACCACACTTTCTCCAACTTACCTCACATTTTACAAGAGAAACATATTGAGAAAGTATCAGTTATGTTACAGAATTGTAACAAAAGTTTACATTTTTATGATTCCTTAAGATATGCTTTTAGCGCCTCAAGGAGCTCGTCACTGCTAGAAACAATCTCCCCGCGTAGTTTCACAAGTCCCGCTGTGTAAAGGTTTACATAGCTAAATTGTGACTCTGCTACTTCTTGTAATGCTTCTAATTTTTGAGGATTATCCGCTCCTTGTTGACGGCTGTCTGTATATAATCCAAGAATTGGCATATCTGCATGGTACGCTACTCCGATTTCACTGGCAACGCCGACATCGATCACCGCACCGTCTAATACAGCAATCATTAAGTCTGATTCTAATAATGCATCTGTATCGTATTGGGCAATCATCGTTGAGTCTGCATAAGAACTCTTGTCGTTAATCGCCATTTGTTCTTGCGGTAAGTATACTTCTACCCCTGGGAACTGGTTACGAATCTTTTCTACTAGAACTTTGTTAAAGGCTAATTCCATTTCTGAAAATAATGGACTTGCAAAATAAATTTTTGTCATGTGAATACCTCCTCTAATAATCTTATCCTACACTAAATACCGAAAAAAGACCAGAAGACTTTCCCTCTTCTGGTCTACTCTTATTAATCATATAAAGCATCTACACGTGCTTGAACAGCCTCATCTTCAAGGAACTCATCATAAGTAGAGCCAAGACGGTCCACAATGCCTTTTGGTCCAATTTCGATAATACGGTTTGCTGTTGTTTGAATGAACTCGTGGTCATGACTTGAGAATAGTAATGAACCTTTGAAGGCGATTAAACCATCATTCAATGCAGTGATTGATTCTAAGTCTAAGTGGTTTGTTGGGTCGTCTAAGATTAATACATTTGCTTTAGAAAGCATTAATTTAGATAACATACAACGGACTTTTTCTCCCCCTGAAAGAACTGTTACTTTTTTCATAACGTCGTCTCCAGAGAATAACATACGACCTAAGAAGCTACGTAAGAATGTGTTATCTTGTTCTTCTACTGGTGCGTATTGACGTAACCATTCCAAGATATTTAAGTTCTCGTTTGAGAATTCTTCTGTCATATCTTTTGGTAAGTAAGCTTGACTAGTTGTGACACCCCATTTGAATGTACCACTATCTGCTTCCATTTCGCCTGTTAAGATCTTGAATAGTGTTGTAATTGCAATATCTGAACGACTTAAGAAGGCTACTTTATCGTCTTTTGATAATTGGAAGCTTACATTTTCAAAAATAACTTCTCCATCAATTGTTTTTGATAAACCTTCGACTAATAATAAGTCATTACCGATTTCACGTGCTGGTGAGAAGCCAACGAATGGATATTTACGGCTAGAAGGTTGGATATCATCCAATGTAATTTTATCCAACATTTTCTTACGAGAAGTCGCTTGTTTTGATTTAGAAGCGTTCGCTGAGAAACGAGCAATGAACTCTTGTAACTCTTTAATTTTTTCTTCTTTCTTCGCGTTTTGGTCAGCTAATAATTTCGCGGCTAATTGACTTGAATGTAACCAGAAATCATAGTTCCCCACGAATAATTTAATCTTACCAAAGTCAACGTCCGCCATATGCGTACATACTTTGTTTAAGAAGTGACGGTCATGGGATACAACGATAACAGTGTTATCAAAATTAATTAAGAACTCTTCTAACCATGCGATTGATTTTGCATCCAAACCGTTTGTAGGTTCGTCTAATAAAAGAACATCTGGTTTACCGAATAAGGCTTGCGCAAGTAATACTTTAACCTTATCTGCTTCAACTAATTCGCTCATTAATTTGTAGTGTTGATCTTCAGTGATTCCTAAGCCTTGAAGTAATTGAGAGGCATCACTTTCTGCTTCCCAACCGTTTAATTCGGCAAATTCGCCTTCAAGTTCAGCGGCACGAATACCATCTTCATCAG
>CAUTST010000070.1:0-6157 GCA_963540995.1 uncultured Streptococcus sp. | reverse complement strand
GGAAAAAATACAAGAAGCTGGCCGAGGAATTCTATCCGGGGATATCACATTAGCTCCTTACGAAGAGTTTAAACAATATGCAGATTCTGTATCTGGTAAATTTAGCAGTATTGCTCAATTTGATGCCACAAACCCAGAAAATAGATATCGTTCTCTTCAAAAGTTTGAAAAAGAAGAGGGAATTACATTTATCCAAGATGAATTACAAGAGGAGAAAGGAGAGACAGAAGAATGATTCCAGAAAAACCAGAAGGATTACAAGCAACACCTGATCAATGGAAGGCCATTGCCACTCGCGGAAATAATCTTCTTGTTTCTGCTTCAGCTGGTTCAGGAAAGACCAAAGTTCTTGTTGAACGCATTCTCATGCATATTCAAGAGGGTATTGACATTAATGAATTGCTAGTTGTAACCTTTACAGAACTTGCAGCAAAGGAAATGAAGGAACGTCTTCGTAGTAAATTAGAAGAAGCGATTGAAAAAACAACGGATGAAGTCCTTCAACAACGTTTCGCAAAACAATTACAACTGATTCCATCTGCTATGATTTCAACAATTCATAGCTTCTGTATGAAAGTCATTCGACGTTATTTCTATTTAGCGGGGATTGACCCAGTATTTACGATGATGGATGAAATCGAAGGACAACTATTGCAAGAGAAGGTATGGAGAGAGCTAGAAGAAGAGCTTCTCGAACATCCTGAATACGAAGAAGTTTTTGCAACGTTCTCAAACGACCGATCTGATGAGG
Source organism: uncultured Streptococcus sp. (assembly GCA_963540995.1). Lineage (GTDB taxonomy): Bacteria > Bacillota > Bacilli > Lactobacillales > Aerococcaceae > Granulicatella. The sequence continues at coordinate 5,406 of CAUTST010000070.1, read as the reverse complement.
GGATTACCAATACGGTTTATCGTCTATACCAATATTCTCGTTCAAAAAGAGAACCTAAAACATGGTTATCTAATTTGACAGAGAACTACTCAATCGGAAGCGATTTTGCGTCAACACCATTTGTTCGAGACTATGTGAAACCGGCACTCGTCGAAGAATTAAGTTATCTCGTAACTCAATACGATCAACTGCTAAAAGAAATTGAACTCCTCGGAGCGCCTAAGCATCAAGCTGTTTTAGAAGATGATTTGGATTTTGTAAAAGCCGTTCTTGTGCATACCCAAGAAGAGTCTTACGTTTTTGCATATCAAACATTTAAAGATAGAAAATTCAAAAACTGGTCTACAGCAAAAGTGGATGAATCGGTTAAAGAAAGTCTCGATGAGATTAAAGCTATTCGAGAAGGTTTAAAAAAAGACTTCCAAAAAATTAAAGAGGATTACTTTGCGATTTCTCCAGAAGTTCAACTACAGCAAATGACGAAAGTCAATCGAATTTTAGCGAAACTCTCGGATATCGCAGTGATGTTCTATGACCGATTTCAAGATGAAAAACATCAGTTAAATAAACTAGATTTCTCTGATTTGGAGCATGATACTTTAAAAATATTGACAAAATTAGATTCAAATGGCCAAAAGATTGCTTCGGAATATTATCAAAACCACTTTAAAGAAGTCATGGTGGATGAATATCAAGACGTTAACCGTGTCCAAGAAGCGATATTAGAGCTTGTAAGTAAGCCCAACAACCGTTTTATGGTAGGTGATGTGAAACAATCCATCTACGGCTTCCGTCTTGCAGATCCGTCTCTTTTCCGTGAAAAATACGAAGCGTATGCCGAAGGGAAGAGCGGAGAGAGAATTGTTTTAGCGGAGAATTTCCGATCTAGAGATGAGGTTCTCTCCTTTACTAATAAAGTATTCCAACAAATTATGAATAAAGAGTTGGGAGAAGTGGAATATGACGAAGTAGCGGCCCTTAAAACAGGAAATCTCTCCTATTCGAAAGATCTCGATAAATCGAGTGAAATCATCCTTATTGAAGATGTTGATTTAAATGAAGATGCAGAAAACCTAGAAGAAGCTGAAGGATTCGAAAAAGTAGAAAATGAGATTCACTATGTTGCACAACGCATTCAAGAGATGATAAAGACACCTTTTGAAGTAATGAATGATAAGGCCGATGCAAAGCGACCCGTTAATTATGGAGATTTTGCAATTCTTTCTTCAACGAAGAGCAATAACGATAAGATTGAATCAATATTTGCTGCTTATGGGATTCCAGTAAATGTTCAAAAGGCGCAGTCATACTTTAAACGTACTGAAATCACAACGATGGTTTCTTTATTAAAAGTAATTGATAATCCATTACAAGATATTCCGCTGGTGGCTGTATTACGTTCTGGACTTGTAGGTTTAGACGAAATCGCATTAGCCCACATTCGTAAAACATTGAAAAATACAAGTTACTACGAAGCACTTTGCCAGTTTGTTTCGGCCTTTAAACTCCAAGAAGTTGACTACTATGATTCTAAGCAACAATTAGCACTGAAAGAGCGTCTAGAAGGCTTTTTAACATTGTTAAGTAAATGGAGAAACAACGCTAATAACGAATCCATTGCTCAGTTAATCTGGGAAATCTATATGGATACGCATTATTTGGAATACGTCCACGGACAGTCCAATGGTGCGCAAAGAGCTGTAAACTTGCATGCTTTATACGAACACGCCCATCAATACGAATCCAGTAGTTTTAAAGGCGTTCGTAACTTTATTCGCTTCATCGAAGCACTGCAAAAGAAAGAAAAAGACTTAGATGAAGCACCGATTGCAACAGATTCAAACGCTGTACAAGTGATGACGATTCACGCAAGTAAAGGGTTAGAATTCCCAGTCGTATTCTTAATCGATACAAATCGTAAGTTTAATATGCAAGACTTAAAAGCTTCTATTATGTGTTCAGACGAGATTGGTGTAGGTACGAATTACTTCGATTTAACCACTCGTATTACGTATCCAACCGTTCAAGCTGTAGCCACAAGAAACTTCGAGAAGAAGAAACTATTGTCTGAAGAAATGCGTAAATTGTATGTAGCAATGACACGTGCACGTGAAAAGTTAATTATTGTAGGTACACTAAAAAATTATGAGACGTTTAAGAAGAAATATGCCTTTTTAACAGCCGAGTCTAGCGATATTCTACCTTATCAAGCACGTTTTAAGAGCGGTACATTCCTAAACTGGATGCTACTGAGTGCGATTCGAGATCTTTATAAGATTACTCCAGAAATTGTAGCTAAGACAGATATTATAACGAATAGCAAACAGTATATTCACGAAATCGGTGGTAAGGAAGTCTTCCAAGAAGATTGGCACAACTATTACAGTGAATCCGATTCTCCACAAGAATTGAAGTCTCGAGTACAACAAATGCTACGAACGATTCAACAAGAGTATCCATTTGAGGCTGAAAGTAAAACGACAAGCTATCAAAGTGTATCTGAATTAAAACGTGTCCTCGAAGATCCAATTATCGAAGAACTATCGCAAAACAGCTTGATAGAAGAGGGGAGAAGAGCAATATATCTCTCTCCTACATTGGAACAACCACGCTTTATGCAAACGGGTTCTACAAACGTTACTGGTGCACAAAGAGGTAGCGCACTTCACTTATTAATGCAGAAGGTAGATTTTACAAGTGAAATTACATTAGATTCATTAGAACAGTTACTCAAAAATTTAGTGGAATCCAATGAGATTACACCAGAAGTTGCTGCAAAAGTACCAGTTGCCCAAGCTTATGAATTCTTCCAATCAATATTTGGTCAATGGATTGTGCAACATTCACATGCATTAGTACGTGAGCAAGCATTTTCGTATGTACTAGAAGCTGGCGAATTCTTTAAATCGATTCAGACAGATGATTTGATGATGATTCACGGGATAATTGATGGATATATCGAATTAGATGACGAGATTGTCGTATTTGACTATAAGACAGATTATGTCGTGGATACTACAGAAGAAATTCAAAACATTGTACGTAAATATAAAGACCAACTGAATATATATGCAGATGCATTAGCGATCAGTTGTAACAAAAAAGTTACACGAAAAGTTCTATGTTTATTATCGATTAATAAGAATATCGATATTGATACATTAAAAGCTATATAATTGATTATGCGCTCAGTGTTAAATATTAACGCTGGGCGTATTCATTTATAATAGAGGATATAGAAACTTTTTGATATATAACTTAGTATAATATATATTATGTAAACCTATATATTTTTAAGAAATACGAAAAGAAACATCTTTGCATTTTAAATCCCCTCAACGTATACTATTAAAGTAATTAATTAATAAGGATGGTCTCACATGCAATATAATCAAGACAGTAAGTTCTGGCATTTTGCTACATTAGTTGCTGATTTTATTTTATTAAATCTATTATTTATCGTTCTATGTATTCCTGTTGTTACGATTGGTCCAGCAATTGCTGCATTAATTCATACCACATTAAAACTCTCTGAGGATGAAAATCGTACACTGGTTAAGCCGTTTTGGAATGAATTTAAACGTGATATTACTAAAAAAATACTCCTATGGATCGTGTATTTCGTTCTAATTGCAGCCTTGGTTTATATGGCACAGTTTTACTGGAATTTTGCGAATAATAACGCTGAATTGTTCAAAATCATCGGCTTTATGTTATTTATGTTATCAGCGTTGATTTTAGTAGTAACGATTGTAGCCTCAATTATCGGTCTTGCAATGACGACTCAATATTTTAGTCCCATTAAGCGTCTCATTAAAAACAGTTATTTACTAATTATCGTAATGCCAACACAATCACTGATTATGGCTGTAGTCATTGTTGCTGCGAGTATATTCTTTATTTATCAAACAGTACCTGTATTGTCATTCTTTTTAGTGATTGGGTTTGCAGCTGTTGCTTATAGCTTCGCACCATTAATTCGTGAAATTTTCACAAAGTTAAAATAACTAATTTTATACTAAAAACGACCTACAGAAACTCTCTGTAAGTCGTTTTTTGTTATTCAATAGTTTTCATTAACCACGAGCTAAACGTGTACGAATCTTAGTAGATACAAATTCAATGAATAATACTAAAATGATTAATCCACATAAAATTGCCCCTACTTCATTCCATTTATAAGCACTCATCGCAAACATTAATGGTGAACCGATACCTCCGGCACCTACCATCCCTAATACAGTCGCATCCCTTAAGTTCATATCAAAACGATAAATTACTGTTGAGATAAATGACGGAATTAACTGTGGTAAAATCCCGAAACGGATCTTTTGATATAAGTTACATCCGCTTGCATCTAAAGACTCTAAAATCTTGTAATCTAAGTCTTCAATTGCCTCGATATAAAGCTTAGAAATCATCCCAATAGATGCTACAGACATTGTTAATAGCCCTGTGAACGCACCTGGTCCAGTTACACGGATAAACATCAATCCATAAATCAATGTAGGAACTGTACGAATCGCCATAATTAATGTACGGAATACTAATGCTACAGGTTTTGGAACGATATTCGTTGCTGATAAGAACGCAAATGGAATTGCTAAAATGGAACCAACTAATGTTCCTAGAAACGCAATACAGATCGTTTCTAATAAAAGATAAGCGACACCTTTATTGCTTGTATCAAATAGAAGTGTTGTATCAGGTGAAAAAATCCCTTTTATGATATTCTTTGAAATTTCTGCCCCATTTTCTGGTATTTTACTTAATTCAATGGTTGTTCCGGACCAAGCAACAAGAGTTACTAGAATTAAAACAACAATTAATTTTACAATCCATGTACGAGGGGCTTTTTGATATTGATTTAATACAGCTTCATTCATCATTGTCCCCTCCTACGCTAATTTTGTACGTAAATAATAACTAATACTTTCGATAATGACTACAGTGAAGAATAGAATCACTAAAATCATACCGACATTGCTATATTCACGCCAACCTAAGTTTTCGTTTAAAATAATCCCGATACCACCGGCACCTACATACCCTAGGATTGAAGCATAACGAACGTTTCCTTCAAAACAGTATAAAGAAGATGCAATATATCCTGGTAAAATTTGAGGAATAATAGCACTTGAGAATGCTTTACCTTTTGTAGCTCCTAATGCTTCAGCAGCTTCAAAAGCTCCCATATCTACTGTTTCAATTTGTTCATAGAGTTGTTTACCGCAATAAGCAAATGTATAAGTTGCAATCGCAAAAGTACCAGCGATTGTACCTAGACCGAAGATATACGTCGCGATTAGAGCTGTTACTAACGTTGGTAATGTGCGAACAACACTTAGAAATAGACGGCTTAAACTAATGACAAATTTATTTTTAACAATATTACTAGAAGCAATA
>CAUTST010000069.1:0-6501 GCA_963540995.1 uncultured Streptococcus sp. | reverse complement strand
GGAATTAAGAGACACGATTGAAGAGATGAAATCAAAGCAAGCATTTCTAAAAGAAGAACGTTTACCGGAACTGGATTTCATTGGACAATTCTCATTGGATGATGATGCGATGGTTGTAGCTGAAGCTGTAAGGGAGATATTGGGCTTTAGCAAAAACTATTTCGAAAAAGTTCAAAAAGAGGATGTGTTTAAGTTCCTACGTGGAAAAATCAGTCGTGTGGGTGTCTTTGTCTTTACGAATGGGAAGTTTCAAGACAATACACATAGAGTACTAGATCCAAGAGAGTTTCGAGGATTTGTATTGTCGGATAAGGAAGCGCCAATTATCTTTATTAATCAAGCAGATACTAAAAATGCACAAGTCTTCACGCTTGTACATGAATTTGTGCATTTACTGTTGGGAGAAGAGGAGATTCTTGGTCAAACGTCACTTGAATCAGAATATGATGAAGTAGAGGCTTTCGTCAACCAGGTAACAGCGGAAGTGCTTGTGCCTGCCCAATTATTGGAGTTGAGATATGAGGAACATCCGTCTATTGAGGAATTAGCCTCAATTTTTAAAGTAAGTCGTTTTGTGATTGCAAGACGATTGTTTGATTTAGGATTTTTATCAAAATCAGACTATCAACAGCACGTGCGTGAATGGGAGATTGCATGGAAGAATCGAACGAAGTCTGAGAGTAAAGGTGGAGATTATAAGAATAACACTCTCTATCGTATCGATAGGAATTTCTTCCGGTATATTGAAAATGCAATTCAATCCGATCGCATTACGTATACAGAAGCATTTCGTTTATTAGGAGTAGGATATAAAGGTTATCAAATATTAAGGGAGAGATAATAGGGTATGTATCTACTAGACACGAATATTTATATTGCATTTTATGAACGGTATTATCCACAACGGAACTTTCCAAGCTTTTGGGAGAAATTAGTTCAAACTTTTCAACAAGAAGTAGTAGTCCCAAAAGTTGTGATGGAAGAGACTAAAAATAGTGCTTGGTTAAACACTTATATGACGGAGAAGTGTGGTTTGAATCCAATTGACCATCGGAAATACTGGATGCAGTGGGCTGAAGTTTTAAATAACGTACGCAATAATCCAGTTTATACAAATGAAGCATTGGATTCACCAAATGGATGGTCTAAAGAAACGGTAGCAGATGCATGGTTACTGGCAATTGCTAAAGAAGAAAAATATGTTCTTGTAACTGAAGAAACAAAGAATGTGAATCTATACAAGGGTGGACCAGTAAGAAGTGCGAAAATTCCTGATGTTGCAAAGGATATTGGTGTTGAATGTATTGACCGCTTGGAATTTTTCAAGCGAATCGAGTTAAGGATTTAATAACGAAGGGAAAAGACTTGTTGAGAGTGACAAGTCTTTTTTAGTTGAGAAAATAAAATTGAGAAAACTTAAGAATGAGACCGTTCTCATTAAAATTTAATCTTTTTCAAATAAATAGATTGTGCTATACTTGAAAGCATCAAACAACAGACGGAGGTCCTTTATTTGTCTTATTCACTCGAAATATTACCAAGCTTATTACACGGGGCAGTGACGACATTAGAAGTGTTCATGCTCGTGCTCCTGTTTTCAATTCCGCTGGGCATTCTCATTGCCTTTGCGATGCAACTCAAATGGAAGCCCCTTAACTGGTTTATCCATGTCTATATTTGGGTGATGCGTGGAACACCACTCTTATTACAACTGATCTTTATCTATTATGTCTTGCCAAGTATCGGTATCCGTCTGGACCGCCTTCCAGCAGCGTTGATTGCTTTTACGCTCAACTATGCGGCGTACTTTGCGGAAATCTTCCGCGGGGGGATCAATACGATTCCAAAAGGGCAGTATGAAGCGGCGAAAGTGTTGAAATTCACGCCAGGAGCGACGATTCGTTATATCGTGCTTCCACAAGTGACGAAGATTGTCTTGCCAAGTGTCTTCAATGAAATCATCAGCCTTGTCAAAGATACCTCTCTTGTATATGCACTTGGAATCTCAGACCTAATTCTAGCGAGCCGTACCGCAGCTAACCGCGACGCAAGCCTTGTTCCGATGTTTCTAGCAGGAGCCATTTACCTTATTATCATCGGGATTGTAACGCTTGTGGCGAAACGGATTGAAAAGAAATTCGGTTATTATAAATAGGAGGACAAGCAGATGTTAGAATTACGCAATATTCATAAACGTTTCGGCGAGAAACAAATCTTGTCCGATTTCAATTTAACCATTCATAAAGGGAAAATCTTGGCCATCGTTGGACCTTCAGGAGGCGGGAAAACGACGTTGCTTCGCATGTTAGCAGGCCTTGAAACAATCGACTCTGGAGAAGTGTTCTATAACGACGAACCCCTTGCCATCGATGAACTCGCAAAGCGCCAATTGCTTGGATTTGTATTCCAAGACTTCCAATTGTTCCCACATTTATCCGTATTAGAAAACCTAACGATTTCACCAGTGAAAATGAACGGAATGTCAGAAGAAGAAGCCGATACGAAGGCACGTGCACTCTTAGAACGACTCGGACTCGAAGGACATGAAGAGGCCTTCCCATATTCACTCTCAGGAGGACAAAAACAACGGGTGGCCCTTGCACGCGCAATGATGATTGACCCTGAAATCATCGGCTACGACGAACCAACGTCAGCGCTTGACCCAGCCCTTCGTTTAGAAGTAGAGAAGTTAATCCTCCAAAACAAAGAACTTGGAATGACGCAAATCGTCGTTACCCATGATTTAACCTTTGCGAAAAATATCGCAGACGAATTATTGACGTTCGAACCAAAATAGGAGGCCGCTATGAAGAAACGAAAAGGAATCCTAGGGCTTTTGGCGCTTGTAGGAAGTGCAGTGATGAGTCTTGCGGGCTGCACGCAGCTAGCCAGCAATCCAAAAGTCGATAACTGGGATAAATATCAACAACAACGGAGCATCACGGTCGGGTTCGATAATACCTTTGTTCCGATGGGCTTCGAGGAGAAGAATGGGAACTATGCCGGTTTTGATATCGAACTCGCTCAGTACGTGTCGAAGAAACTGGGCATCACGATTCACTTCCAACCGATTGACTGGGACATGAAGGAGACCGAGTTGCAAAACGGCACGATTGACGCTATCTGGAATGGGTATTCAGAAACAGAAGAACGTCGCCAGAAAGTAGCCTTCACGATTCCCTATATGCAAAATACGCAAATCTTAGTCGTGAAGAAAACGAGTGGCATTCGCTCAGTCGAGGACATGACTGGGAAAGTCCTTGGCGCACAAAACGGTTCTTCTGGGATGTTGGACTTTGAAGAACATCCAGAAGTATTGAAGAACCGTGTCAAAGGCGGGGACGCTGACCAATACCAAAGCGTGAACGAGGCCATTATCGACTTGAAGAATGACCGTATCGATGCCTTACTCATCGACCGTGTATACGCGGACTACTACCTCACAACAGAAGGAATTGCCGACGAGTACGATACCATTCCTTCCGGATTCGAGAGTGAATCCTTTGCGGTAGGAGTAAGACCTGCCGACAAGAAACTACGCGAAGCACTGAACCAAGCCTTCAAGGAACTCTATCAAGAGGGTATCTTCCAACAAATCAGCCAGAAATGGTTTGGTGAGGATGTCGCAACGCCACAAGTCAAAGGGCAAGAATAACAAAACCAACAAACCATCGCCTTCAGGAAGGGAAGCTTTCTGGAGGCGGTTTTTTTGTTGCATGCAAATGAACAAACAATCACGTAATACGAATATTTCCAGAAGAAAACGTTAAATAACGGAATATCAACTTGATAACAATTGAGCAAAGGAGTACACTTAAAGTGCAAACAGTAACAGGCGCCGTTACCAATTGTACAAAAATATAAAGAAGGGATTTATGTGTCAACCAAAGAAAATAGTAATGGATTACAGAAAAGTCTAAAAATCGTATTTGTTTACACCGTCGCAACAGGATCAATTTTCACGTTCGTTAGTTATTGGGATTCAGTCTTTTATAATTATTGTGGGCCAGGTACATTTTTAGCTTTTGCATTGATGACACTGGCCATCCTCCCAATCGCGCCTGTTTATAGTGAACTCTCCCCATTGTTCAAAACGGCTGGTGGGGAACTTATCTACAACACGGTCGGCATTAATAAGCATGCCGGGTTCTTAGCCTCGTGGTTAATTATGGCCGCCTGGATTTCCGTTCCACCGGCAGTAGTAATGGCCATCGCCACCTTTATTAGTCGAACATTTGGGCTTGCCCTCAGCTTCAACAATATTATGATGATTGCTATCGTGATTCTATTATTTGTATTTGTGTTGAGCTTGCAGGATGTACAAATGCTCGTAAAAGCACAGGCGTTCTTCTTATTCGCCAACATCACAACAACGATTATCACGGGTATTCTCTTACTCACGTCCGGACATTGGAACATTAGTAATTTTTCAAATCTATTCCAATCAAATGTGGATAGTACCTTTATTATTCCGGGCTGGATTATCGGGATGGCGCTTCTCATCACACCGTACTTCGGTTTTGAGACCGTTCCGCAAATGGTGGAAGAAGGGGACTTCCCAATCTCGAACACGAAGAAAGCCATCTGTGGTTCTGTTCTTACTTGTGGAATCATCTATACGTTTTTCTTCTTCTGCGTGGCAGGGCTCGATACCTTCGATAATCTTTTAGCCAATGATGCGTCAAACGGCTTTATGTCGATTATTGCCATGGAGAAAATTTTAGGATGGAAAGTATGGCCACTCATCTACGGTTGCATTTCGATTTTACTAGGAATGCTCGCATCTATCTTAGGATTCTGGATGTCAACGGTACGGATGTTGTACTCAATGGGAAAGAACAACTTCCTTCCACAAGCCTTTATGAAACTCAACCGTCACCAACAACCGATTTTACCGAATATCTTCCTACTCGTGATTAGCTTAATCTTTATTCTGTTGCAAAATGCGACGACCTTCATGAATGACTTCTTCAACTTGATGTCATTTGGTTGTGCTTGCGCGTACGCCTTAACCATGATTTCCGCAGTCCGCATCCGCAACAAGCATCCTGAGTGGTATATCAATAATAAAAATACGGTCAAAGGTGGAAATGCCTTACGAATTATGGCCATGGTGATCATGCTTGCCATCGCATTCTTCTGTACACTTGGACAAGGAATCGGTTCTTGGATTTCATTTGCTGTGTACATGGGTGTCGGTGTATGCATCTGGTTATGGATGGTCCTCATTCGTTGGAAACATGTCAAAGTAACAATTGAAACCCCTGATGGAGAAAAAGAATATTAAAGGAGAGAACACCATGAAAAAATTAGAAGGAAAAGTAGCACTCATCACTGGGGCAGCCGTTGGACTCGGAAAGGGAATCGCAACGGTCTATGCCAAATACGGCGCGAAGATGTGCCTTGTCGACTTATTACCAGAAGTCGAAGAAACGGCAAAAGAATTAAGAGAAACCTACGGCGCAGAAATCGTCACTTATGTCGGAGATGTCTCAAATAAAGAACATATGAAAGAAGCAGCCAAGAAGGCAAAAGAAGCCTTCGGGGAAGTGAATGTGGCTTGTTGTAACGCTGGGGTTTGTCGCTTAGCTCCATTTGAAGAAATGAGCGACGAGATGCGCGACTTCCATATCGATGTGAATATAAAAGGCGTATGGAATAGCTGTCAAGCCGTTATTCCTTATATGCTCGAACAGGGCGGCGGTAGTATTGTTATTGCCTCATCTGTGACAGGGGATATCGTAGCCGATGCCGGAGAAGCAGCCTACGCCATGACAAAAGCAGCACTCGTTGGTTTAACGAAATGCTTGGCCGTTGAATACGCAGACCGCCATATCCGCGTGAACTGTTCACAACTGGGATATGCAAGAACACCAATGGTTGAAAAGATGGCGATTGAATCCAACCCAGACAACCCAGAAAGTGCCATCCAAGACATCGCAGTAGGCGTACCAATGAAACGCTTGGCAGACCCACTCGAAGTCGGCGAACTCTTCGCCTTCCTTGGAAGCGACGAAGCTAGCTACCTCACAGGAAGCCAAATCGTCATCGACGGCGGCAGCACTTTACCAGAAACCATGAGCATTGGGACGAATTAGGGGAGAGTAAATTTGAAAGAAATAATCACCAGTTTTATCTGGTGATTATTTTTTTTATTTATGTTGTTGTAGTTTTCATGTACAATAAAACTACAATAAGGGAGATAAGTGTATGGGACAAGAACTGTTTAATTATGACAATACAAATTTAGAAGAAGTGATTCAGTATTCTGAAAAAATCCTCAACAAAAAGTTCTCAGATATTTTAAAAGAATATGATGAGGCGGAGTATAAGACATACGAGGATTATCAAAATAAAGAAGTCAATGAGTATGAGAAAAAAGAGATTAAGCCATCTTCAAAGGGGCAGTATGGTAATTATATAGAACGGTATTTTTTCGGATATCAGCCTAATAGTAATGCTGCAGCTGATTTTGAAGAAATTGGAGTAGAGCTTAAGGTG
>CAUTST010000068.1:0-7011 GCA_963540995.1 uncultured Streptococcus sp. | reverse complement strand
TAGAGCACTTGGTTTGGGACCAAGGGGTCGTAGGTTCGAATCCTGTATTCCCGATACGTAAACAACGAAGGAAGCTAGACATTGTGTCTAGTTTCTTTTTTTTTTCCAAAAATGCAAGATGATTGGCAAAAGGCACATTCTTTTGTATAATTAAAGTCAAATATAGTCAAGGTAAAAGGAGGAAGATGGATGCAAAATCAAAATCAAAATATGTCGGATTTGATTGAAAATTACTTAAAGAATGTACTGCATAAGAATGAAACAGTTGAAATCAGACGCAGTGAGATTGCAGACCAATTCAATTGTGTACCTTCCCAAATTAATTACGTGATTAATACCCGCTTTACCATTCAACAAGGCTATGTCGTTGAAAGTAAACGCGGTGGCGGTGGTTATATCCGCATTATGAAAGTAAATCTAGTGGATGAGATGGATATCTTAAATGCATTAGGAGACCTGATTCCAGAAGAGCTTTCAGCACGAGAAGGCAATCATTTATTACAAAACTTATATGAAAATGAGCTGATTACTAAACGTGAGGCGCAAATGATGTCACTTATGATGGAGAAAGATACATTTCCTTCGAACGTAAAGAATGCTGCAGAGATTCGTAGTAATATGATGAAGAAATTAATCGACAACTTGAAATACCGTTAAACAGAAAGGAATAAACGCATGAGTGAAATTTTTACATCAAAAGCAAAGAGTGCAATGGTTCTAGCCGCAAGAGAAGCCATCCTGTTCAAACATCAAGCCGTGGGAACAGAGCACTTACTATTAGGATTAATCCTTGAACAAGAAGGCATCGCGGGAAATGTGCTACGCGCTGCAGGGTTGACTGCGGAAATCGTTCGTTCTGAAATCGAGTCACTTACAGGATACGGTTCAAACCGTAAGCAAATGGATCCGTACTTAATGCCGTATTCACCAAGAGCGAAGAAAGTGATTCTATCGGCAAGCGATGAAGCCAAACGCCTCGAAGTACCACAAGTAGGGACAGAGCACTTATTATTAGCCTTATTACGCGAAGAAGTGTTAGCAACGAAGATTCTTCGAGATAACCAAATCGATCCTCAAGAGTTGATGAAAGAAATCTACGGCAAAATCGGAATTCAACCTTCAAACGTTGCGGCTTCTAAGAGAAAAGCACGCCAAGAGTCTTCACAAGAAGGAACTCCTACATTAAACAGCTTAGCGCGTGACTTAACCGAATTGGCCCGTGAAGGCAAAATCGACCCAGTTGTGGGTCGTGAAGACGAAGTGCGCCGCATTATCCAAATTATTAGCCGTCGTACGAAAAATAACCCTGTCCTTGTTGGGGAACCAGGTGTTGGGAAGACAGCCATTGTTGAAGGCTTAGCACAACGCATGGTGAGCGGAGAAGTTCCTGAAGAAATTGCAGGAAAACGTCTCATGATGTTAGATATGGGTGCGGTTGTTGCGGGAACAAAATACCGTGGTGAGTTCGAAGAGCGCATGAAGAAAATCTTGGATGAAGTGTACCGTGAACAAGATGTGATTCTCTTTATCGATGAGTTGCATACCCTTATCGGTGCAGGTGGGGCAGAAGGTTCTATCGACGCTTCAAACATCTTAAAACCAGCGCTTGCTCGTGGTGAAATCCAAGTGATTGGTGCGACTACGCTTGATGAATATCAAAAATATATCGAAAAAGACGCAGCGTTAGAACGCCGTTTTGCCTCTGTTCATGTAAACGAACCTAGCGCAGACGATGCAGTTGAAATCTTAAAAGGCCTTCGCAAACGTTATGAAGATCATCACCGTGTGGAAATCACTGACGCAGCGATTGAAGCAGCCGTTCAATTATCAGTTCGTTATATTACATCTCGTAAATTACCAGATAAAGCCATCGACTTGATGGACGAAACTGCCGCAAAAGCCCGACTAGACCGCAGTGGCAAGTCTTCACCGCTTCAAAAACTGGAAGCAGAAGTAGCCGAACTTGCTCAGAAGAAAGACGATGCTATCCGCGAACAAAAATTCGAAGAAGCTGCTCGTTTACGCAAGAAAGAACAAGCCAAACGCGACAAGCTTGAAAAACTACGCCAAAAAGTAGAAATCGAAGCCAAACAAGAATATGTGGCGGCGATTACGGACGAAGATATCGCAGAGGTTGTATCGCAATGGACTGGAATTCCATTGAAACAAATGGAGAAAAAAGAAAGCGAACGTCTCGTTCATCTTGAAAAAGAATTGCACCAACGCGTGATTGGACAAGAAGAAGCGGTATCAGCGGTTGCTCGTTCGATTCGCCGTGCTCGTAGCGGATTGAAAGATCCAAAACGTCCAATCGGTTCATTCTTATTCCTTGGACCTACTGGGGTTGGGAAGACAGAGTTAGCGAAAACATTAGCGGAAGCGATGTTTGGCGACCAAGACGCACTCGTTCGTATCGATATGTCTGAGTACATGGAGAAACACGCGGTGAGCCGTTTAGTCGGTTCGCCTCCAGGATACGTTGGATTCGATGAAGGTGGACAATTAACAGAGAAAATTCGTAATAAACCTTACGCCGTGATTTTATTAGATGAAATCGAAAAAGCTCATCCAGATGTATTTAACATTCTGTTGCAAGTCTTAGACGATGGCCATCTGACGGATTCAAAAGGACGTAAAGTCGACTTCAGAAATACGATTCTTATCATGACATCAAACCTTGGGGCAACGGCTCTAAGAGATGAAAAAGCAGTTGGATTCGGTGCGAAAACCGTTCAACACGACCATACGGCGATGGAAAAACGCATCCGCGAAGAGTTGAAGAATGCGTTCCGCCCAGAGCTATTGAACCGTATCGATGAAATTATAGTCTTCCATAAATTGACGAAGCCTGAATTACGTCAAATCGTTCAATTGATGACAAAAGATATTAAGACTCGTCTGGCTGAACTAAATATCGAATTGAAATTCACTTCAGGAGTGGTTGACCTGATTGCAGAAGAAGGATTCGACCCAGAATACGGGGCACGACCAATTCGTCGCGCGATTCAAAAGAAAATCGAAGACCCACTTAGTGAAGCGCTACTCAGCGGAGAAATTCGCTTCGGTCAAAAAGTGACAATCGGTTCTCAAAAAGGAAAAGTGACAATTAAAGAAACAAAAGTCGCTCCTAAAAAGAAAGCTGTTAAAGCTTAATCACATATAATCAAACGAAAATAGCCACTTCTATGAGAAATATAGAAGTGGCTATTTTTTAATAACTTTGTTTTTGTAAGAGTAGGTGACAGAGCGTAAGGTCATTCATGTCCTTGACGTTCAAGCCTGTTTGTTCCGCAAAACGATCGATGCGGTATTGCAAAGTATTACGGTGTAAGAAGAGCGTTTGACTGGCTTTTGAGACATTTCCATGCGCGTCCCAGAGAGCCTCAATTAGTTCTTTTACATCGTCTTCGCTTAATAAGAGAATCAACTCGTCGGCAATCGGTGCGATGTCGACTAATGCGTTGGCAATAGCCCATAACATCACTGGTGCAAATTCCAGACATGAGCGCTTGTGTGAATGCATTAAGTATTCCACGAAGAGTGCTTTTTCAGCTTGGTAGAGAAGCGGCACACGGCTTGACGTTGCCCAGCGGTTTCCGATAAAGAGCTGTAATTCCACGGCGAAGTCATCTTCAATCGCGGATTGCACTTCAAAGAGCGTGCTTGCAAGCGACGTTGCGACTTCTGGGTTCACGACTAGCGTGTAGTGATGGCGGAAGTTTTTGAAGATGGCAAGGGCACCGACTGTTAAGTTCTCAACGAACTCCAACCAGTCCTTTTCGTGAAAGACGCCTTCTTGCTTTGGAAATACTGCCAAGTGGACGCATTGGATATACGCCGTTGGAGTTGGCAATGCGCCTTTTCCTTCCAAGTAGGCAAGCCAAGGATGCGTTGGAATCGTTGTTTTTGTTGGTTGTGTATGTAATGTTTCGATGAGGAATCGTTCGCGCTCCGTTAAGGTCGATTCTAAGAGATAAATCACTTCACCGTTCAGCGTTACAGGAACCGTGTTTTGACCATTTTCTCCAAGAAGAGCATCCGGGAACAATTCTTTCCAAGTTTTTTTCATAAGAACTCCTTTTTTGAAAAGTGTTTGCCTCTTAAGTATACACGTTGTTGCCTAGAGAATAAAGGTTCTTATACTATGATTTTATAAAGAAATTCGGTAGAATAGGACATATAGTCAATATAAGGGGGATCCGAAATGTCAACAGAATGGTCATTAAAAGAATTATACCCTTCATTTGAAAGTGAAGAGTTTCAACGTGACTTTGAACGTTTTTCAAACTTTAGAGAGGTATTCAACGGCTTAACGCTAGAAGATAACTTAGCGTCTATCAAAGAAGCAATTGCGGCTTTAGAAGAGTTCAGCGTCTTAAGCAGCCGTCTTGGAAACTACATTAATTTAACATTAACAGCTAACACAACAGACGAAACAGCGAATAAATACCGTACATTATTCGGGAATGCGTATGCTTCTTTAAACAGTGCGTATACAAAAGTCTACAAATTTATCGGAAGTGTGGAAACAGATATCACTTCGGATGAAGATTTAAAAGACTACGAATTCTACTTTGCAGAAGCGAAACAACAATACAAACACTTATTATCAGATGAATTAGAAGATGTTATTGCGAAATTCTCTATTAGCGGTGGAGACGGTTGGGAACAACTCTTCGAAGCGATGACTTCAGGTGTTGAAGGCGAATTTAAAGGCGAAAAAGTAACGCTAAGCGAAATTCGTAATATGGCGTATGACGCTGATGCAGCGGTTCGTAAAGAAGCGTACGAAACAGAATTGAAGATGTACGATACGATTAAAGAACCAATCGCATTTGCATTGAACAATATTAAAAAACAAGTACTTACAGAAACAAGCTTACGTGGTTTTGAATCACCATTAGCACAAACATTAGAAGCATCTCGTATGTCTCGTGAAACATTGGATGCGCTCCTTGAAGCGATTCGCGAATATTTACCACAATTCCGCGCTTACTTAAAACATAAAGCAGCTCTCTTAGGTCATGAAAATGGATTACCATTCTACGACTTATTTGCCCCAATCGGAGAAAGCAGCCGTCGTTTCACAATCGAAGAGTCTAAAGAATTCTTATTAGAAAACTTCAGAGGATTCTCGCAAGATTTAGCGGATATGACGAAAGAAGCTTACGAAAATAACTACATCGACTTCTTACCACGTAAAGGAAAAGTGGGGGGCGCATTCTGTAGCAACCTTCCATTTATCAAACAATCACGTATCTTAACAAACTTCTCTGGTTCATTAAGCGACGTTGTAACGATTGCGCACGAATTAGGACATGCGTACCACGGTTTACATATCGAAAATCACCGTCCACTAAACCAAGAGTACTCAATGCCTGTTGCAGAAACAGCTTCAACATTCAACGAAAATATCGTGATGAATACCGTGATTAACCAAGCGAGCGATGCTGAAAAAGTAGCTTTACTGGAATCACAATTACAAGATACAACACAAATCATCGTGGACATCTACTCTCGTTACTTATTCGAATCTGCGGTATTCGAAAACCGTGAGAAGAATTTCATGTTCGCGAAAGATTTAGAAAAATTAATGTTGGATGCGCAAAAAGAAGCATACGGCGACGGATTAGATCCAGACGCAATGCATCCATATATGTGGGCTTGCAAACCGCACTACTATAGCAGCGGCTTAAGCTTCTACAACTTCCCATACGCATTTGGAGGATTGTTCTCTAAAGGGTTATATGCCATCTATCAAGAGCAACCTGAAGGATTCGTTGAGAAATATCAAGAGTTATTGCGTGCGACAACGGTGACTTCTGCGGAAGATACTGCGAAGGTGTTGGGCGTGGATGTGACGGACAGCGCATTTTGGAAGAAAGCATTGGCGCAAGTTGCCGACAACATCGAGCAGTTTATTGCTTTAACTCCGGTAAAATAAAACAGAATATCTGACAGATTCATCCATCTTTCGATGGGATGGATAAACCTTCGAGCATCAGTTTGATGATTGAAAGAGTCATAGTGGGGTACCGGCTCGTGCCTGTAGTCACTCACCTTTGAAGCCTCAAAGAGGGAGTAAGGAATCAATTCCTAACTCCCTCTTATTCGTTTCAATACGACTTCCCACTATTCTTTCAATCAACTGATGCTCGTTTTGTTTATCCATGGTGCTGTACGATTGGAGCAGCCAGATATTCTGTTTTATTTTCCTTTTTTGATAAGCTGCTGCGATGTTGTCGGCAATGCTTAGGAAGGGAACGCATTGGCGGTGGGTGCTTTTTGAGAGGAAGGGAGCGGCAGGAGTGTGGAGCTTCATTACTGGAGTAAGTTTATCGATTTTGATTTGTTTAAATTAAATAGATTGTTGCCGTGTTGTCGGCAATGCTTAGGAAGGGAACCGCACTGGCGCTGGGTGCTTTTGGAGGGAGTGGGAGCAAAATAGGCTTTTTTATTGGATTTAACTGATTTTCGATATTGCATATAGGGGGAAAGAGGAGTACCATTAGAGTATCAACCTTAAAGGAGATGAAGTTATGTTTACGTTAACGAAGGAATTGACGAAACAATATAAAGAAAGTTTTCAAAGTAAGCCAGAGCGGATTGTGGCGCAAAATGCTGCGGTGAAGAATGGCTTGAAAGGATCTAGCGAGACGGTCGCTTCTGTTGTGGAAAATCAGCCGGTATATTCGATTGATTTGGAACACGGAAAAGTAGCCAACCAAAAGGCTTCTGGTCGTTGCTGGATGTTTGCGGCGCTCAATACATTCCGCCACAGACTCTTTAATAACTTCAAGCTCGAAGAATTTGAACTCTCACAAAGTTATACATTTTTCTGGGATAAATACGAAAAGGCTAATTATTTCCATGAAAATATTTTAAAAACGGCTGGCGAACCTGTGACAAGCCGCAATGTAGCCTTTCTCTTACAAACGCCTCAACAAGACGGTGGGCAATGGGATATGATCGTGTCTATCTTCAAGAAATATGGGGTTGTGCCAAAAAGCG
>CAUTST010000067.1:0-7247 GCA_963540995.1 uncultured Streptococcus sp. | reverse complement strand
GTCGTAGGAGCTTCTGTTGTCGTCGTAGGAGCTTCCGTTGTCGTCGTAGGAGCTTCCGTTGTCGTTGTAGGAGCTTCCGTAGTTGTTGTTGAAGTCGTTGTAGACTCAGTCGTTGATTCCGTCGTTGATTCAGTTGTTGTTGTTGAAGTAGTCGTTGTTGCTGCTGTCGTTGGAAGTGATTGGTCTCCGTCAACACCACCGTTTGCATTGATGTTTGCAACAGATGCGTTTACTTCTTTGGCCACAACCGCTGTTTCACCTTTCACGTGGTACCATACTTTTGTGTTGTTCTGGAATTCTTTTTGAGCGTCGTTTTCTACTTTTGTACGATAGAAAATAAGAACGCCAGTTTTGTTAATCAAGTCTTTCGGAATCGTCACAGTGATTTTTCCTGAAGCTTCCACTGTAAATGTTGATCCAGGGAACGCTGTTTTGAAATCTTCAATCGCTGTGTCGCCAGCAAAGTAGCCAGGTTTAGCTCCTGTAGTTGTAATGCTAAAGCTGTCTGTTACTAATTTGTGTCCGCCTTGCACTTCGTCTTCGACACGAACGTCGCCGTCCACTTCTAAGTTCATCGCGTTAATGGTTAATGTCCAAAGAATGTGTTCAGGGTCGTCAGCGTGCATATCCCCAGCTTTTAAGTAAAATGGAGCATGGTTTTCGCCAGTCGCCATTTTCTTAACGGAAAGCTCGACAGATTTGTCGCCACTCACGATTGTAAATGTACCAACGTGTTCTTTGTCCGTTGCGGTGTTGTTGTGACCTTCGATTTCGAATTCACCCCAACCACGAATGTTCTCTAGGCCAGTGATGCCGTCGTTGAACGTCACTTTTGCAGAACCGTCCGTGATGACCATGTCCCCAACGTAAGTACCGTCAATTGTTAGTTTGATAGTTTTCTTAAATCCAGTCCCGTGAATAGTGCCTGAACTTGGCCAAGTTACTTCAAGAGTGTCCCCAGCTTGTATTTTTTGAGCGTGTTCGTCAAACGTGAATTTAACGGTTGTTTGTCCGCCGTCTGTAATTTCGCTTGAAGAGACCGTCAATGAACTGATGTTATTACTAACGTCTGCTGCGTTCACCACTTTTTGAGGGGCTAGCATGAATAATAACATCGGGATGAACAATACGAAGAGTAGTTTCGAGAGTCTTCCTTTGATGAAATCTTTCATTATTTTTCCTCCTAAAGGTATTAAAATGTGAGAAAAGTAACTAAAATCTCCAAAAAAATAGAGCAACCCTTGCAAAATGCCGTCTAGTTACTGTTCTCTGTACTGTTTATATGTATTATTATATCACAAATATAAATTTTTACTACAATTTTTTATATATTTCTCAATAGTTTCTTCATATTTTCTTCAATTTCCAAAATGAGGGCGGAAAGGACTGAGATAAACGGTAACAACGGTCATTTTCCATAATTTTGTTTCCAAAAAATTCTAGTGTTTTAGGGTTCATTTGATGCTTATTGACTGCGTGGACCTTTACCGACTTTCCATTTCACTGTACAATAAGGAAGACATGAAGGGACGTGAAACTATGTGGAAAGACGCCATCGAGATGAGAGAGGCCGTCGCATCAGGCGAGGTATCTCCAAAGGAATTAGTCCAAGAGACATTAGAGAAAATTGAACAACGAAACCCAAGCCTAAATGCGGTCGTGCACTTGCAGGCCGAACGTGCGCTAGAAGAGGCGGAGACGCGTTCGTTTGAAGGCTTACCATTTGGCGGGGTGCCACTTCTCTTGAAGGACCTCGGGCAACATCAAGCAGGAGAACCGTCGAGTGCGGGAAGTAAGCTCTTGAAGGGCATTCCAGTGGGACGTACGGATAACTTTGTGAAGCGTCTGGAAGCAGCAGGTTTTATCGTCGTGGGACGGACGAATACGCCAGAATTTGGCTTTAAGAATATGACGGAGCCGCAATTGTGGGGCACAGCGAATAACCCATATGACTTGAATCGCAATGCCGGTGGGTCCAGCGGTGGTGCGGCGGCTGCGGTGGCAGGAGGCATCGTTCCGATTGCGGGGGCAAGTGACGGCGGCGGCTCGATTCGGATTCCAGCGAGCTTTACGGGATTAATCGGATTGAAGCCGAGTCGTGGGCGCATTCCTGTCGGCCCTGGTAGCTATCGTGGCTGGCAAGGTGCTGCGGTGAATTTTGCGATGACGAAGACAGTCCGTGATACCCGCGAGTTGTTGAAATGGATGCAAGTCGAACAAAAAGACAGTCCGTTTTTAACACCGCTTATTAAAGACTGGGACGCTCTTCCAAACCGTCCGCTTCGAGTAGGCGTGATTGAGAAGTCTCCAATCGAGAGTGTGGTCGCTCCAGAAGCCAAGGAGGCGCTTCGTAAGGCAGTGGCTTTCCTAGAAGAGATTGGCTGTGTGGTCGAACTGATTGGCTGGCCCGTTGACGGTGTCGAAGTGATGAAGAACTATTATGTGATGAATAGTGTGGAGACGGCGGCGATGTTCCAAGGCATGGAGGCAAGCTTTGGCCGTAAGTTTACAAAAGACGATATGGAACTCATGACCTGGGGGATTTACCAGTCTGGGGAACGCATTTTAGCTAAAGATTATAGTGCGGCTTTGTCGAAATGGGACACATATGCGCATGCGATGGAAAAAGTGCATGAGCAGTACGATTTGATTCTAACGCCAACTGTAAGCGATGTGGCTCCGCTGCATACGCAATTCCCGATGGAAGAAGCGGTGCGACAAGCGTTGGAGCATATGGATGAACTCAGTGTTCCGGAGCAACAAAGCGTGATTTGGCGCATGTTTGACCGTACGCTTGCGCTGACGCCATTTACGCAATTATCCAATATTACAGGTGCACCAGCGATTAGTTTGCCAGTGTATTTAACCAAAAAAGGACTGCCAATGGGCGTACAGCTCATGGCGGCGCGTGGACAAGAGGCATTGCTGCTAACGGTGGCGGAAGGATTCGAACGCGAAGGGCAATTTGAAACAAGAGACTTCAGCTAGGAGTGAAGAAGATGACGAAGAAAGTAGCAATCGTAGGGGCTGGCATCGTCGGGGCGACTGCGGCGTATCAGCTCAGCAAAAAAGGAATCGATGTAACGGTATTTGACGCGGGCGTGGGCCAAGCAACGAAGGCGGCTGCCGGGATTATTTGTCCATGGTTGTCGCAACGTCGTAATAAAGACTGGTACCAACTCGTCTCACACGGAGCGGCGTATTATCCGCAATTGATGGATCAGTTGCGAGCAGATGGCGTTCGTGAGTTGCCGTATGAGCAAGTCGGGGCGTATATTTTCAAGCATACAGAAAAACAGTTGGCGAAGGTCGAAGAGATGGCCGTGGAGCGACGCGTGGATGCGCCGATGATTGGCGAAGTGCATGCTCTAACCCCAGAAGACGTGGCGCGCGTGATTCCTGGCTGGTCGAATCCAGACGGTGCGCTTTATTGTAGCGGTGGTGGACGCGTGGACGGAGAACTGCTTGTTGCGCTTCTATTAGAACAGGCCGAAAAGAACGGGGCTCGTGTGATTCGTGAAAAAGTAACGCTGGAAGCAAGCGGCGATGAGGTCCGTGTGCGTCTTGGCGAAGCAGTAGAAGACTTCGATGGCGTGGTCTTGTCTAGCGGCGCGTGGGTCAAAGAACTCCTTGAACCGCTGGACTACTACGTGGATGTGCGTCCGCAAAAGGGGCAGCTGATTGAACTAACCCTGGAGACGAGCGAAGATACGTCGAAATGGCCGATGTGCATGTTGCACGGGGAGATTGATATTCTTCCATTTCCAGATGGGAAAATTTTAGTCGGAGCGACTCACGAAAATACGCAAGGTTTCAATTTGGTTCCAGATGAAGAACTTTTAAACGGCATGTACGAAGAAGCGTGCGCGAGTCTTCCAAGTCTAAAAAATGCCAAGCGCAGTGGCGTGCGCGTCGGAACTCGTGCGTATACTTCCGATTTTCTACCGTTCTTTGGTGAAGTGCCAAACACGACAAATGCCTTTGTGGCGAGTGGTTTAGGCTCCTCAGGGCTCACGAGCGGTGTCTGGATTGGCGAATGTTTGGCTCGCATGGCAGCAGGGGAAGAAGTCGGATTTTCAGTAGAAAAATATACTCCGCAAAATTATGTCCGAAAAGTGTAAATTTTTGAATGTTTTTAGTTGAGTTTTACTTTTAATTTTAGTATTCTGTTAAAGGTAATTAAACCAAAAAATAAAGGAGGTAAACATTTATGTTAAAAGAGTTTAAAGAGTTTTTAATGCGCGGGAATATTGTTGAATTAGCAGTAGCGGTTATCATCGGTGGAGCTTTCAAAGCAATCATTGATTCATTAGTAAATGATATTATTTCACCAATCATCGCTATGGTAGCAAACACAGGAGATATCGCAGCAGTTTCATTCCGTTTAGGTTCTGCTCAAATCGGTATCGGTTCTTTCATCGCTGCTATCATCAACTTCGTAATCGTTGGCGCTGTATTGTTCTTAATCGTTAAAGGTATGAACAAAGCTGCTGAGTTATCTAAAGGTAACCATGCTGAAGAAGAAGCTGCTCCAGCTGCACCAACTGCAGAAGATTATTTAAAAGAAATCCGCGACTTATTAGCAAACAAATAATCGTTGAGAAAAGCCGAGAACCCTCTCGGCTTTTTGTGTGCAAAGAAATAAAATGGTGATAAAATAAAAGGATAAAATTCGTTGAACCATTGTGAATGAATGTGTGCTTGAGGGAACAGGCGAAGCTTCGCTTCGTTTCTTTGGATTTTAGAGAAAAAGTGCATCGTCGGATAAACGACTTCAGAATCAGTTTTATTATTGAAAGAGTTATAGTGGGGCACCGGCTCGAGCCTAGGTCTCTCACCTTTAAAGCCTCAAAGCGGACGTACGGAATAAATTCCTACGTCTGCTTATTCGTTTTAATGCTTATTCCCACTATTCTTTCAATAAACTGATTCTTTTCGTTTATCCTCCTTAGGCATTTGGATGGAATCCAAAGAAACTCGCAAGCTTCTATTTTTTGAGACATAATGGTTCAACGAATTTTTCTTTATTTTTTAGCAAAAAACGAGAGGGTCTGGCTTTTGAACGATTTTAATTTGCTTCGTCTACACCGGACCATCCGCGACAATAGGATGTGAGACATCGCGCTTAGAAATGGAACAGTGGAAAATCCTTCACAGTGCGAAGGATTTGAAATAAAAGGAAAGGAACGTGAAACGTTCTGTGGACGTTTCGGGAAGCAAAACTTCACAGTGCGAAGTTTTGGTTCTGCGATGGCGAACTCAACTACAGGATGAGAGACATCGCGCTCAGAAATGGAACACTGCACCGGAAGACCTCGACACGGGTACTATTAACCTTGTAAACCGCTTGAAAAGTGCTAGAAATAGGAAAAGACTCGCAAGCGAGTCTTTGGTTGATTTAAATTTAGTTGGATACAGCGTAGAGTGCGAGGAAGAAGCATATGGTGCGGATGAAAAAGGCGACGGGGTTGAGTTTGTTTTTTTCTTTGTCGATCATATAAATGCCGAAATAGCATGGCAGGCCGCCGAGAAGCCAGAGAAGGATAATGTTATGTTGAAGCCAAGGAATGGTCTCTCCGCTATAAAAACCGTAATAAACCAGTACTGCAAGAATGGCACCACCAATGATGAGGCATAAGCCAGCTTTAAGATTTTTGAGGATAAAAACGGCCCTAATTCCGCTCAGTATATGATAGATAGGAAAGAAATAGACATTAAACCCTAGAAATAACATTCCAAAAAATACTTCAGCCATAAGAACATCTCCAATTACGTAAAATGATGCGAAGGGATAGTGTGCCCTCGTATTTATTATAGTGTAAATGATTGGAAAAGACTCGCAGGATGAGTCTTCGTATTTTTTAAACAGAGAGTGGATAAAGTGAAATGCAAAAGGCGATGATACGAATGAGGGTAGGAGCAGTTTTTATTTGTCCAGATTCTTTATCAGCAACATAATCGCCAATGAAACATAGGATACCGCCAATAAACCACATTGGAATCACAAAGTTTCGAACGGAAGAAAATTCACTATATCGATTATAAATAAGGAGAGCAGATAGGATTAAGGAACCGATTAGTAAGGAGAAACCACCCTTATGATTTTTTTGAAAGAGTAATATTTTCAGTCCTCTCCATAGGTGATAGAGAACGAAAAGGTAGGTAACTATGGCAATAAACAATATAAAAATGATTATATTAAGCATAAGAAATCCTCCTTAAGATGCCAACCGCATTAAATGAGTGCTAGTCCAATCGTGAGAAGGACTGCGATGGTGATACGGATAACGTGATGTGATTTATTGATGTTTCCTTTTTCTTTTCCGTTCATATAGGCTCCTACGCAGCAAAGTGTTGCCCCAAGGATCCATGTAAGGGATGGAAGTCCGGGTATAATTGCGAGTGATGGGAATGTAAGAAATGCGATGAGGCCTCCTACAAAAATGAGGATATTTCCTGTTGTTTTGTCTCCTTTTAGAAGAGCGGCGCCACCTGCGAGTAGATGTAAGAGTGCGAATGTGACGACAAAGAAACTCGTGATAAAAAATAAGATGAATAAAACTCCCATATGAGGCCCTCCTTGTTAGGCAAAAATCATTAAAATGGTGATGACAAGTGCAACGATGGCACGTGCTTTGTTTGGGTCTTTAATTTTATCCGGAAATGGATTTCTATTGACAAAGCAGACAACAAACTCAAGCATTTGGTTTTCTGTTTTATATGGTTTTTCGTGCTGATTATTACAATAGGACGCGTACAGAATGACGGCCCACGCTACAATCCAAATGATACATCCGCCAACTGATTTTTGGTAAATCAAACGGACGGAATGGAGAGCCGTGATCCCTCATTTATTCAGTCTCTTCTGTTAGATACAGTTCTAATTGGTCATCGGTCCGCCATTCTAGGTCGAAGGAGTTGTCGTCCGGTTCGATGAGATAATGGGTTTTTTCAGTTGCATTTGAAATATGAACGATGGTCGCTAATTTTCCAGAGATTTTGTCAATGACCGCGTCAAACAATTGAAATTCTAGTCGCATATTTTTCACCAATCCTTTATTGAATTAGAAGATAACCATTAATATGGTGAGCACTACTGCGATAAGGGCTCTTACTTTGTTTGGGTCTTGAATTTTATCCGGAAATGGATTTCTATTGACAAAGCAGACAACAAACTCAAGCATTTGGTTTTCTGTTTTATACGGCTTTTCGTGCTGGTTATTCCAATAAGACGCGTATAACATGAC
>CAUTST010000066.1:0-7268 GCA_963540995.1 uncultured Streptococcus sp. | reverse complement strand
TTGCTTAATCCCTTCCTAAATTTCTTCATCAACACTATTTGACAAAGAGCCAATTTCTTCATCAACACTATTTGACAAAGAGCCTTTTATTTTGCTAAATAGACTGAAATAAATTGACTCACAATCGTGAAGTAAACCAGCACGGATGTTAAGTCGTTAACGGTTGTAATAAATGGTCCACTGGCAATGGATGGATCAAAGTTGAATTTCTCTAACGCAAATGGAATACAAGTCCCAGTTAATGCCGCCACGAAAATCGAAGCAAACATCGCAAAGCCAATAATACCACCAAGAACGATGCTACCATGCCATAGACTCACAATCCCGAATACCATTACCCCGGAAATCAACCCGATGCCAAGGCCTGTTGCTCCCTCTTGCACGAGTACTTTCCAGAAAGCCTGTTCTTCTTCGTGAAGACCAATCTTACGAATCGCCACCGCAAGAGATTGCGTCCCCGTATTCCCAGCAGTACCTGTAATCAACGTGATAAAGATGGCAAAGATACTTGCTTGTTGAATAATCGGTTCATAATGTCTAAAGAGGACCGCTGTCACCGTACCCATGATAAGAAGCGTCACAATCCCCGGAAGACGGTTGACAATCCCTGCCCACACGCCTTGGTGCGCTTCATCAACGTTTACCCCGGCAAGACCTGAATAATCACTCGTCGCTTCTTCTTCGATAACGTCTAAGGCATCATCGACCGTGATAATCCCTACCAGTGTATTCGTATCATCAACTACTGGAATCGCAAGGAAGTCGTAGTCTTTAATCGTTTGAGCTACTTCTTCTTGCGCATCATTCACGTGTACCGTTACGACACGGTCAATCATGATATCCTTGACGAGTTTTTCGTCTGGTTTCACGATTAAGTCTTTCAACGTAAGAATCCCTGTTAAATGATTTTCATCGTCAGTGACATACACATAGTAGATGGTTTCAGCGTCTTCGGCAAAACGTTTGACCGTTGCCATCGCTGTTTTTAATGTATCTGATTCACGAACGGCGATAAATTCTGTGGTCATCATCGCCCCTGCAGTATCATCATCATAGTTTAATAATTGGCGAAGTTCTGCAGCAGTCTTATGCGGCATCAAACGTAAGTATGTGCGGACGTTTTCTTCCCCCACTTGCTTCAATACGTCTACCGCATTGTCGGAATACATTTCCGCAAGCATTCGTGAGGCATAGGCTTCGTCCATCTCGCTTAAATACTCTTCGACATCTTCTACGTCTTCTTCTAGTAGTTCGAACACCATTGCCATTTCTTCAGGAGTGAGAAATTGGTAGGCTAATTTACGTTCTTCCAGCGTTAAACTTAAATAAATTTGCGCCTGGTCGTACGTATGGTTCTCAAAGAAAATCTCACGGAACTGTTGTTTGTCTTCCGTTGCCAAGGTGTGTTGAATTTGCTCTAAAATATCTTCAAATTCATATACGATTTCGCTCAATGGTGATTCTCCTCTCTTTATTGCTTGTGTGCTTTCATCCACTCGTCCATATCTTCGGGAAGTGGTGCCACAACGGTCATTTCTTTTTTTGTCATTGGATGAATAAACGTGAGTGAGTGACAATGCAAGGCTTGGCGGTCTAAAATCTCGTCTTTAACCCCACCATATAAATCATCTCCCACAAGTGGTGCGCCTAGCCATGAGAAATGAACACGAATCTGATGCGTACGCCCAGTGTGTAGTAAAATCTCGACAAGGTTCGCTCCAACAAGCGTTTCTTTCTTCCAATATTCGGTTAGCGATGGTTTCCCATCTTCTGATACACATCGATTAATAATCGACCCCTCATGTCGACCAATCGGCGCATCAATCATGCCATGCTCTTCTAATGGTGCTGTATCATGCACAATGGCTAAATACTTCTTCTCAATGGTTTTATCTCGTAAGGCTTGGTCCATCCACGCATGTACAACGCGGTGTTTAGCAAACATCATCACTCCCGTTGTATCACGGTCAAGACGCGTCACCACATGAGTAATTTGGTCTGTATACCCACGTCTCTTATAGTATCCTTTCACACGATTCGCCATCGAATGGTCCGGATGCAACTTCGACGGAATCGAAGCCGTTCCAACAGGCTTATTGATAATGAGTAAATAATCATCCTCATACAAAATATCAATCGGCACTTCACTTGGAATCACGGTCTCATGTTCTCCAGACGGCGGAATCACCATCGTTAGGACATCTCCAGGCTGGAGCGTCTTTAACACAATCTCATGACGACCATTCACGAGTAAGTCCCCATGCGTTTTGACATGGGCAAGGAAGGTTCTTGAAATCCCTACTTCTTGTAAGAAGGACCGCATCATCATCGGATACTCGTATGGGTAATTCCACGTTAAAATCAACGGACTTCCTCATTTCCACGGCAGTTCACTTCACGCGAACCGATAAATGCATCTTCCACACGATCCCAGAAAGGTGTATGACGATACGCCGCAAACGAAATGCGCTCCCCGCTAATTTGTAATTGAATTTCTTCAATCTCATTGGCATCATAGGTTAAATGGTCAATCGCCATCACCATGCCCTCTTTACTTTCAGGACGTAGTGTTAAGACATTATCTTTTGCAAAAATCATTGGTGAACTAAGCGTACGATATACACGATTATTAATCGACGCCATCTCTGTCATCTGCATCACTTCTGCACGCGGATGCACTACGGCTCCCCCTAGAGACTTGCTTAAACCTGTTGATCCAGTTGGCGTTGACACACAAAGCCCATCTCCACGGAAGTTTTCGAATAATTCACCATTAATGTACACTTCGCATAAAAGCGTGCCATTCACTTTCCGTAAGGTGGCCTCATTCAATGCTGCATGGCGAATAACATCTCCGCTTTTAAACTTCACATTCACATCGAGCAATGGATAGCTGACATGCTCTCCTTTATCTTGTTTTAACGACTCGATTAATTGGTCCACTTCGAAATTACGCCAATCCGTATAAAATCCTAAGTGACCTGTATGAATTGCCACAAAACGGATACTATCTAATTGATTGCGATAATGATGAAAGGCCCCTAAAAGCGTTCCATCTCCACCGACCGTAATCACGACATCGGGATTTGCATCATCACGCTCAAAACATCCTTCTTGGCATAAGCGGTCGAAGGCATTCATGACTGCTTTTGTTTTTTCTGTTTGGTTTCCAAATAAACCGACTTTCATCATGAGTCCCTCCGTTTCTTTCTTTTTCGCTGATTTTCTTTATTAATTGCAAAAATATATTGCGCTTCTTGAATCTCTTCTCGTATTTGAGACATCTCTTCATCCAGCAAGAACGCCGCTTCTGCTGCACGTTCCAAACGCTCATGAATCGTATCAGGGAGTTCCTCTTTATATTTATAGTTTAATGAGTGCTCAATCGTTGCCCAGAAATTCATCGCTAGCGTACGAATTTGAATTTCCACAAGAATCTTCGTTTCCCCTTCGATTCGTTGAACGGGATATTCCAATACGATATGGTATGAACGATAGCCACTTGCTTTTTTATTTTGAATATAGTCACGTTCAATCACAATATCAAAGTCATTACGCTGACGAATCAAGCGAACCACTTCATAAATATCATCGACGAACTGACACATAATCCGAAGACCAGCAATATCTTGTACACCTTCAAGGAATTCTTCTTTCGGAATATTACGAACTTGCATCTTTTCTAAAATACTCTCAGGTGTCTTTACACGACCGGTAATAAATTCAATCGGGGCGTGTTTTCCTTCTTGACGATACTGACGTCTAATTCCCTTTAATTTAATTTTTAATTCCTCTATCGCTTGATAATACGGAGCTAGAAAGGCTTCCCAGTCTTCTACAAGGGGTGTTTCCCATGTTTCCATATTTTCACCTACTTTTTTTCATTTCCGTTCTCTATCATACCATATTTTATAGGGAATCATGACAAATTAAGGCGATTTTTTTCAAATCCGTTATAAAATGAGCTACAATAAACTTCTTAAGGAGGAATACAGATGCCAGAAATCGAAAAAGAGTTCAAGAATTTACTGACAAAAGAGCAATACACTTCTCTTGTGGAAGAATATAAAGACGTGTTCACCAAAGACGTCACACAAACCAATAGCTACTACGACTACAAGGGGCTCCTCCAAGAACATAAAATGGCGCTTCGGATTCGCATCGTCGAAGGAAAAGAAACCGGAGAAATTACGCTAAAGATTCCTCAAAGTAGACTTGAAGTCCTCGAATTTACGGAGGTTCTTCCGGTTGATACATTGAACCAATATAATAACGATAAACAATTCACGCTTCCACCTTCGATTCAGAAGGCGATAGAAAAAGAAGGGATTTTCCTTCAAACCGTGATGCAGACGGCGCTTTTAACCACGCATCGATTGGAAGGCGCCCTCTCCGAAAATGAATGGCTCGTCCTCGACGAAAGCCACTATAACGGCAAAGTTGACTTTGAAATGGAGATGGAAGTTCGTAGTCTCGAACTTGGAGAACCGGTATTCTTAGGCATTCTAGCCAAACATAATATCGAGCGTCGCCAAGCCGAAAGTAAAATTAAGCGTGCATTGTCCACGAAATAAGCACAAACGTCACGCGTTGTGCAAATTATTCTGACATTTCAACGAACTATGTTACAATGATGTTACAAAGTTAGTTAGGGAAACAGGGGTGTAGGATTTTGAGTACTTCAAAAACAAAAAATCTATCAGAACACACTTCACACGAAAAGATTTTCGAATTATATTTATTCGTGAATCCATTGGGATCATATTGTTATCGCTGTGAAAACGAACTATTAAAATTTGTTCGCAATTCTGAATTTAAGGTCCATTACCAATTCGTAACGTTTCATAATTTACAAACGGTTAATCAATATATGAAAAACCAAAAATTAGATGAAACGGACTTAGATTTAAGAAATGAAATCTATACAAAAATATACGATGCAGCTCTTTCGTATAAAGCTGCCCTCTTACAAGGAAAACGTCCTGGTCGTCAATTCTTATTTGAGTTGCAACACCAAATTCATCATCAAAATCGTTGCTACAGCAAAGAGTTACTTGATGAAATTTTAGATAATATTGAAATTGATAAGAAAATGTTTTACGAAGACAAAGCTAGTGCTGCTGTGAAAACAGCGTATGACCGTGATTTACAAATTGCACAAGAGATGAATGTGACACACACACCTTCTCTTGTCATCTTCGATAATTCAAATCATTCTTATGGAATCTTACTGGCCAATAGTATTACGGCTGATACCATTAGTGAAATTTGTAATGGTGAGCCTCTACCAGAATGTCCAGAAGTCAAACGACTTGTTGAAGTTCGCTCACGCCATAACTTAGCAAAAGTCGTTAATATGAATCGATAATAGACAAAAACTCCTCCATCTGGAGGAGTTTTCTTTATGGTTAAAAGGAAAACGAGCTCACACTGTGAGCTCGTTTTGTTTTGTGTTATGGCTTTCTGCCTAGTAGTTGAACTCGGGCTCACAGGACTTCAAAACTTCGCACTGTGAAGTTTTGCTTCCCGATATAAAGAGTCAAAAGTGCTGAAAATTCATTTCAAAATGTTCTATATAGAAATCTTTCGACATTATTAGCAATGCCCACACCCAAATCCTTCGCACTGTGAAGGATTTTGCAGGACTGCAATCAGTCCTTTGCGTTACTCCGGTCCAGTGTTTCAGTCCTGAGCGTTCGCCCTCATATCCTAGCAGTTGAGTTCGAAAAGGCATAGGCTCAAGCCTTTCGTGTTTTGTCCGCACGGTCTTTCAGACCGCTTACGGCAAAACCGCGAACCGTCATCGCCTATGAACGCCTTTTCTCACATCGCGCAGTGGTTTATTGACTTTCTTTTCATCGCTCGCGATTCAAGAAAGTCTAATAAACTGTGCGGGCGAAAGACTACAAAGCAGAAAAACCTCACACTGTGAGGTTTTTCTTGTCTTTTGTCTTTCTGCCTAGTAGTTGAGTTCGCAAAAGCAGAGACTCAAGCCTTTCTCACTTTGTCCGCACGACTTTTCAAGTCGCTTACGGCAAAGTTCGAACCGTCATCGTCTCTGAACGCTTTTGCTCACATCCTAGTTATTCATTAAAGCCTCTAATTGTGCTAAGCGTTGTTCGAATACGTCGAAGGCGTCGTATAAGTAGTCTTTCTTCGTCATATCTACGCCAGCTTTCTTCATTACTTCGATTGGAGCGTCGCTGCGTCCTGCACGTAAGTAATTCAAGTAAGCTTCTAAATCTTCTGATGTACCATGTAAGATTTTATCTGATAAAGCAGTCGCTGCAGCCATACCAGTTGCGTATTGGAATACGTAGTAATTCATGTAGAAGTGAGGGATACGTGCCCACTCATACGCGATTTGTTCATCTTGGATGACATTTGCATAGTATTTCGCGTTGATTTCGCTATAAGCTTTTGCAATTGATTCTTGTGTTAATGGTTGGCCTTCTTGGTCCATTACGTGAATCTTATGTTCGAATTCCGCAAATTGTGTTTGACGGAAAATTGTTGATTTGAAGCGGTGTAAATAGTTGTTCAAGATATATTTTTGCGCTTCTTTATCTGTATGTTTCTTCAACAAGTAATCTGTTAAGATGTTTTCGTTTGTTGTAGAAGCAATTTCCGCTAAGAAGATTGAGTAATCTCCATATTGTTTTGGTTGCGTGTTACGAGTGAAGTAGCTGTGTGCACTATGTCCTAATTCGTGAACCAATGTAAAGAAGTTTGATAATTCATCATGCCAGTTCAATAGGATGTATGGTGCAGTTGAGTATGCCCCACTTGAATATCCACCGCTGCGTTTACCAATATTTTCAGCAACGTCAATCCAACGATCTGCATAAGCTTTCTTCATGATTTCGTGGTACTCTTCCCCAAGTGGTTTCAACGCTTCAATACTTGCTAGTGAAGCTTCTTGGTAGTTGTATTTAATTGGAGCGTCGCCTGTAATTGGTACGTATAAATCATACATATGCAATTCATCTAAACCGAGCGCTTTTTGTTGTAATGCAATATAACGGTGTAATAATGGTAATTTTTCGTTTACCACTTCTACTAAAGCATCGTATACTTCTTCTGGAACTTGGTTTGAAGCAAGTGCTGCTTGACGAGCTGAGTCATAATTATGAACCAATGCGCTGAAGTTATGACCTTTCACTTCTGTACCAAGTGTGCTTGCGAATGTATTTTTCAAGTTGATGTAAGGTTTGTATAATGTTTCGAACGCTTCCTTACGAACAGCTTGGTTTTTAGATTCGATATAT
>CAUTST010000065.1:0-7363 GCA_963540995.1 uncultured Streptococcus sp. | reverse complement strand
TTTTTGCGTTAATCTTTATGCTGTTTCGAGGTAACGGAAGAAATAGTAGAGCATACTTGGAGGATAGAATAGGGAATCAAATCAGTCGAGTGTATCCTACCCAAGAATTAAAAGATTTATTTGAGCAATTCCCTAATGGTTTTTTGATTGAACAATCTTATCTGTTTGAAGATAGAATTATTGATTTTGAATTAGAAGGAATTGAAAAAGGGAAACCTTTAGAAGGAACAATAAAACAAATCAATAGAAAAAGTGGAGCTGAGGAAGAGAAAATTCCAGTCAAGTATTATGAGGGGAAATTCTCGTATGAGAACGAAGAAGCGGCAAGAAAGCTTT
Organism: uncultured Streptococcus sp.; assembly: GCA_963540995.1. Classification (GTDB taxonomy): domain Bacteria; phylum Bacillota; class Bacilli; order Lactobacillales; family Aerococcaceae; genus Granulicatella. The sequence goes on along the minus strand of CAUTST010000065.1, from coordinate 7,027 downwards.
TACCGGTAGAAAAATTTTTATTCCAAGAAATGACGTTGGATAAAGAGATTCTTTCGAAATTTAAACTGAAGAAAACCTACTACAACGGTAATAATGGTAGCTTTGATTTAGAATATGTCGTAAAAAATGAACAAATAAACCAATTTCTTGAATTGGATAACCAACAACAAGTCACATTGGGATTCCATGGCAGCAATGCGAATAGAGGCTATTACTACTCGCTTTCAGTTGAGATAGGTAGCGATTTAATATTTATAGAACGAATTAGTGAGTAATATTTTTTACTTCGGGAATGGTTAGTAAGTAGAAAGGGTTAGCTTATGAAAGGGAAAAAGGTATTTTACATCGCGCTATTTTTTGCGTTAATCTTTATGCTGTTTCGAGGTAACGGAAGAAATAGTAGAGCATATTTGGAGGATAGAATAGGGAATCAAATCAGTCGAGTGTATCCTACCCAAGAATTAGAAGATTTATTTGAACAATTTCCTAATGGGTTTACGATTTATCAATCTTATCTATTAACAGATAAACTTATTAAGATTGAACTAGATGGAAATGAAAAAGGAAAACCTATAGAAGGAACAATAAAACAAATCAATAGAAAAAGTGGAGCTGAGGAAAAGAAAATTACAGTTAAGTATGATAAAGGAAAGTATTCATACGACAATGAAGAAGAGGCAAGAAAACTTTGGCCAATAGAAAAGTTTTTATTCCAAGAAATGACGTTGAATAAGGAGATTCTTTCCGGATTTAAACTAAAGGATACTTACTACAACCGTAATAATGGTGGCTTTGATTTAGAATACGTTGTTAAGAATGAACAAATAAATGAGTTCCTTGGACTAAAAAATAAACAACAAGTCACATTAGGATTCCATGGAAGTAATGCGAATAGATATTATTACTATACACTTTCGGTAGATGTAGATAGTGATTTTGAATTTGCTGAACGCATTGAAGAGTAAGAAAGGAATTAAGCGACTTTGCTTAATTCTTTTTTTGTTGCAAAGTTTAGGATTTTGTTAGGGAATGTGGCGGTGAGGGCGGGTTATGGTATGATGAAGGCACTGAATTGTAAAGTGAGGTTTTGTGTGTGAAGTTAAAGAGAGGATCGTGGATTGGGCTATTGATGTTCTGTGTGACGCTATTAGTGGGATGTGTGGATCACACGAGTCGTGGATATCTTGAAGAGCTGTCTGGGAAAGAATTGAGTCGGGTTTATTCAACAGAAAATATTGAAGATCTGTTTGAGCAGTTCCCGAATGGATTTACTGTAAGTCAGTCGCGTGTCGTTGGGGACTCGAAGGTATTTGTTTATCTTGAGGCTCAGGAAAAAGGGAAGCCTTTTGTAGGAACGATAAAGCAAATCAATTCTAAAACAAAGGAAGAGGAAGCAAGTCAGACGTTCCAATATGTGGATGGGAAATTTGTTTTTGAAAACGAGGAAGAGGCTAAAAAACTGTGGCCACAAGGGAAGTTCTTATTTCAGGAATTGCAATTGAATCAGGAGATGTTAGCGAAGGCAAAATTGCGTTCGAAACAGTATACGAATAAAGAAGAAAGTCCTACAGGAGACAACTCATTTTATCTAGAATATAGTATTCAGCTTCCGGTAGTCAATCGAATTTTGGGGATAGACGAATCGCAACCAATCGATTTCTCTATTTTTGGGCACGATGAGTCCAAACGTTTTGTATATGAAATTGGAGTGCAGCAAGATCGTATAACGACTTTATGGGAAATGATACGAGAAATTAAGTAAAAGAAAAATCGATGGTTTTCTGTGCATTGGAAAGATGTTACAATAAAAGTGAGGTGAGTGTATGCAAACAATATTGATTGTTGAAGATGAAAAAGTGATTCGTGATGCAATTGTACAAGAATTGGAAAAATGGAATTATGAAGTGGTTGCACTGGAAGACTTTTCGCAAGTGTACACTCAATTTTTAGCGGTCAATCCGCAGTTGGTCATTCTGGACATTACATTGCCGTTTTATAATGGTTATTATTGGTGCCAAGAGATTCGTAAGGTATCTCAGGTGCCGATTATGTTCTTGTCGTCGCGCGATCAAGCGATGGATATTGTGATGTCGATTAATATGGGCGCGGATGATTATATGACAAAACCGTTTGAGCCAAGTGTATTGGTCGCAAAAATCCAAGGAATGATGCGCCGTAGTTATGAGTTTGTGCAGCAGAAAGATTGGCTGGAATATAAGGGGATTGCCTTGCAACTTGGAAGTGGAAAAGTTTCGTATGAGGGCAATGTCATTGAGTTATCGAAAAATGAATTTATTATTTTGCGCGTGCTGTTTGAAAAGCAAGGGGATATTGCGCCAAGGGAAGATTTAATGAATGCGTTGTGGAATAGCGATGTGTTTGTCGATGATAATACTTTGTCCGTGACGGTGGCGCGTTTAAGAAAGCGTCTAGGAGAAATCGGATTAGAAAAATTAATCACGACGAAAAAAGGCGTCGGGTATGGATTGGCGGAAGTGATTGAATGAAAACAAAAGCGGAATTTGGTATCGCATGGGTCAAATCCCAGTCCTTTTTACTCGGAGCGTTGGCATTCATCGAAGTGTTTTCGATTGGGTTCTTCTTTGTCTTTAATTGGATGAGTTCAGAAGTCGGTTATTTTCTGTTTCTCCTAGCTTTTTTCTTGTTCGTAATCGTGGGTGCACTTTTGTGGCATGATTGGAAAAAGTATAAAGAAGTCGTTCGAAGTTTGCAGCAGGAAGTGGCGACGCTAGAAGATGGATTTTCGCCAGCGATTGCACACTTGTACGAAGCGATTCAACAAGAGAAGTCGGATATGCGAGGGTTGAGTACAAAGATGAAGCAACTTCGTAAGGAGGATGTGGATTATTATACTTTATGGGCCCATCAAATTAAAACGAGTATTGCCGCGAGTCAGTTGTTGATTCGTGAGTTACCTCAAACATCTGAGAAATCCTTGTTAAGTCAAGAACTCGTTCGTATTACGACTTATACAGAACTAGCGTTACACTATGTTCGGATGGAAAGTTTCCATCAAGACTTATCGATTTCAACGATTACTATCGATGATGTGATTCGTCCACTATTGAAGAAATATGCGACATTCTTTATTTCGAAGAAATTGCATTTGGACTATGTTCCTACTGAGAAAAAAGTGGTGACGGATTCGAAGTGGCTAGGTGTTATCGTCGAACAAGTGTTATCGAATGCGGTGAAATATACACCGGAAGAGGGTACGATTCGCATTCTTTTTGAAGAAGATACGTTAACGATTGAAGATACGGGAATCGGGATTGCTGCTTATGACGTCAAACGGATTTTTGAACGTGGATTTAGTGGTTATAATGGCCGTGTGAACCACCAATCGACAGGGCTAGGGCTCTACTTATCTGCAGAGATTGCCAAAAGATTAGGGGTTACGCTTAGTGTAGCGTCAACGGTTGGAGAAGGGACTAAAGTTCATGTTCAGATTCCGTCTGAAGTGATGCAAGTGAAAGATTAATGAGAAGCGAGGGGAAACCTTCGCTTTTTTGTGCTCTAAAAGAGTATTTTCGTTAAAAAGTTAACGATGACACGCCCGGATGTGTTATAATTATTAGCATAACAATATCGTTTAAGATAGGAGAATGACAATGACAGTAGATCAATTAGAATTAGTCGTCATTACAGGTATGAGTGGTGCAGGGAAAACTGTTGCGATGCGAAGTTTCGAAGACATGGGATATTTCTGTGTCGATAATATGCCACCAAGTCTACTACCAAAATTCTGGGAGTTAGTAAAAGAATCAGGAAAAATTACAAAAATTGCGCTCGTAATCGACTTACGTTCACGCGCGTTCTTTGATGAAATCATGTCTGCCATTGCGGGCCTTGATAACACATCCTTTATTACAACGAAAATTTTATTCTTAGAGGCGAGCGATGATGCGCTTGTTTCACGTTACAAAGAAACAAGAAGAACGCACCCTCTTGCTGGGGAAGGGCGTATTTACGATGGGATTGTTGCGGAACGTCGTTTATTACAAGATATTAAAACACGTTCACAAAAAGTGATTGATACAACAAATCTTTCGCCTCGTAAGTTACGTGAGGAAATCATGCAAGCTTTCTCAACAGGAAGTGAAGGAGTCTTCACGATTCAAGTGATGTCCTTTGGATTTAAATACGGGATTCCAATCGATGCGGATGTGGTAATGGATGTCCGTTTCTTACCAAATCCACACTATATCCCTGAGTTACGTCCATTAACGGGACTAGATGAGTCAGTGTATGATTACGTGATGAGCCAACCAGAAGCGAAGACCTTCTATCATAAATTGATGGACTTACTCGACTTCTCAATCCCTGGCTACAAAAAAGAAGGAAAATCGAGCGTGACGATTGCGATTGGATGTACTGGTGGTCAACACCGTTCTGTTGCCTTTGCGGAACGTATCGGACGTGAATTATTATCAGACTCTTACAACGTGACTATCTCTCATCGCGACAAGGATCGTCGTAAAGAAGGGGATGGACGCTCATGATGTTTGAGGTAACACCGAACCCTCCGAGGAAGAAAGGGCCGAAAATCACCGTTATTGGTGGTGGAACGGGACTTCCAGTTTTACTTAGAAATCTTCGTAAAAGAGATGCGGATGTAACGGCGGTTGTAACGGTTGCCGATGATGGTGGTAGTTCAGGAACCATTCGAGATTATATAAACGTTGTACCGCCTGGAGATATTCGGAACTGTTTGATTGCTCTTTCTCCGATGAATACTTTACAAAAAGATATTTTCCAATATCGTTTTAATTCAGACGATCAATTCTTCGCCGGACATGCGATTGGAAACTTAATCATTGCGGCCTTAACAGAGATGCTTGGAAATAATATTTTCGACGCGATTCGTCTCCTAAGCCGTATGATGGCGGTCGAAGGACATGTGTATCCTGCCGCTGAAGAGCCGCTGTTACTGCGTGCGGAATTTCAAGATGGAACGATTGTAGACGGTGAGACTGAACTCGTAAAATATCGTAAGAAGATTAAAAAGGTTTCCGTGCATTGCTACGACGAGAATCGTAAGCTTGATGAGAGCCGAACTCCAGTGGCGGCACGTGAAGTTGTCAACGCGATTATGGAAGCCGATATGGTTGTATTAGGGCCGGGTAGTCTTTATACGAGTATCTTGCCGAACTTAATGATTAGTGATATCGGTCAAGCCGTTTGTGACACGAAGGCGGAAGTGGTGTACATTTGTAACATTATGACGCAACTTGGCGAAACGGAACACTTTACCGATGCCGATCATGTGCGAGTCTTGCATGACCATTTAGGAACTCAGTTTATCGACACTGTTCTCGTGAATACAGAGGCGGTGCCAGAAGAGTACTTAAACCAACAAAAGAACGAAGAGTATCTTTATCAAGTGAAGTACGACTTCCAAGGATTGCGAGACGAGGGATGTCGAGTAGTGTCGTCTGACTTTATTAAATTGCGTGAAAAAGGCGTATACCATGATGGTGAAAAAGTCATCGACGAATTATTCCGTCTCTTACAAAGTGCACGAATTGAATAATAACCAATGAAATAGGAGCCAAGACTTCCTCTTGGCTCCTTCAACATGACTAGAAGAGAAAGGAGGAGGCCTGTGTCCTTACTATCATTTGCTGCAGAGACGAAACAAGAACTAACGCAACTAGAAGTGCAATATGATTATTCAAAATATGAACTTGCGGCGCTAATTCGAATGAACGGGGCGGTTGGGATTTTGAATCGTCAATTGATTTTAAATATCCAAACAGAAAACGCGACGATTGCCAGACGGATTTATGTGCTCTTGAAAAAGTATTATCAAGTAGAAAGTGAACTCTTGGTTCGCCGTAAGATGAAACTGAAGAAGAACAATGTGTATATCGTACGTTTAAAACATGGAACAGAAGAGATTCTGGAAGACTTGCATATCAAGTCGAGCGGCATATTTAATATGCGCGTTCCAGAGAATGTTCGTGAAGACGAAGAGAAGATGCGTGCCTACCTTCGTGGGGCGTTTCTGGCTGGTGGTTCGATTAATGACCCGAAAACGAGCCGTTATCACTTAGAGATTTATTCGATTTACGAAGAGCATAACGATGATATTTGTCAGATGATGAATGCGTTTGGATTGAACGCCAGAACGATTGAGCGTCGTAAGGGGTATATCACGTACTTGAAAGAAGCTGAGAAAATCGCAGACTTCCTTGCTGTGATTCATGCTTCGAAAGCGATGTTGCATTTTGAAGATATCCGAATTATTCGTGATATGCGAAATACGGCGAATCGTTTAGTAAACTGCGAGAATGCCAACATTAATAAAGTGGTGAACGCAGCCACTCGTCAAATCGAAGAGATTCAATATATTGAAGATACGGTAGGACTCGATGCCTTGCCGGATAAATTATAGGATATCGCAAAAATCCGTATAGAGAATCCAGAAATTAGTTTGAAAGAGTTGGGCGAAATGTTACCTTCTGGGCCTATCTCAAAATCAGGGGTCAACCACAGATTGCGTAAGATTTCTGAATTTTCTCAAAAATTAAGAGAAGAAGGAAAAGCCAATTAGAAACATCTGGACGTAGCTTACTATAGAAAAAACTATAGGAGGTTCGTCTTATGAACTTAGTGTCTTTAATTGGTCGTGTTGTCAAAGAGGTAGAAGTGCAACAGCTTCAACCTTCCGGAAAGAGTGTGTTTAATAATACGATTGCGGTGCAAAATGTCTACCGCAACAGTGATGATTCTTATCATTCACACTTTATCCAAGTGGTCGCCTGGGGCAAAATTGCGGAACGAATCGGCAAGTTTGTCAAAAAAGGAGACCGCATTGGGGTGGAAGGACGTCTCAACACTCGTCGCTACACCAACAAGAATCATCAAGAGGTGTATGTGACCGAAGTGGTGATTGAGGAAGTGTACTTCTTAGAGCGAAAACACGAGACTGAAGAGGACGGGGCAAGTCCTTTTGAAGATCCGCAAAGTTTATTTGTGGAATAGTGTAAGGAGAGAAATTCCT
>CAUTST010000064.1:0-7909 GCA_963540995.1 uncultured Streptococcus sp. | reverse complement strand
ACAAATCTGTTAACCCTGACGAAGTAGTTGCTATGGGTGCTGCTATCCAAGGTGGAGTTATTTCTGGTGATGTGAAAGACATCGTATTATTAGACGTAACACCATTATCACTTGGTATTGAAACAATGGGTGGCGTGTTCACTAAATTAATTGATCGTAACACTACAATCCCAACAAGCAAATCTCAAGTATTCTCAACTGCTGCAGATAATCAACCAGCAGTAGACGTACACGTATTACAAGGTGAACGTCCAATGGCAGCAGATAACAAAACGTTAGGACGCTTCCAATTAACAGACATTCCAGCTGCTCCTCGTGGTGTGCCACAAATCGAAGTAACATTCGATATCGATAAAAACGGTATTGTAAATGTTCGTGCTAAAGATTTAGGAACTGGTAAAGAACAAGCTATTACAATCAAATCTTCTTCAGGTTTATCTGATGAAGAAATCGAACGTATGGTGAAAGATGCAGAAGCAAATGCTGAAGCAGATAAAAAACGTAAAGAAGAAGTAGATTTACGTAACGAAGTTGACCAATTAATCTTCACTGTTGATAAAACATTGAAAGAATTAGAAGGTAAAGTGGATGCTAGTGATGTTCAAAAAGCTGAAGCAGCTCGTGATGAATTAAAAGCAGCTGTTGAAGCAAACGACCTAGAAGCAATGAAAGTAAAACGTGACGCTTTAAATGAAGTTGTACAAAACTTAACGGTTAAACTTTATGAACAAGCTGCTGCAGCTCAACAAGCAGCAGGTGCTTCTCAAGAAGGATCAACAGAACAAGCATCTTCAAATAACGATGGCGTTGTAGACGCTGACTTCGAAGAAGTAGACTAATATTTGCGAAATAGATAGGGTGTAAGACTACTTAGTGGCCTTACGCCCATATCCTTTGTAAACTATGAAAGAAAAGGAGGGGCAAATCAGTGGCCAAAAGAGATTTATATGAAATTTTAGGCGTATCAAAAGATGCCTCTGAAGCAGATATTAAGAAAGCTTATCGTAAACTATCTAAAAAATACCATCCAGATATTAATAAAGAACCTGGAGCAGACGAAAAATTTAAAGAAATTGCTGAAGCTTATGAAATTCTAGGAGATGCACAAAAGCGTGCAGCTTATGACCAATACGGACATGCTTCTTATGATCCAAACTCTGGATTTAGCGGCGGAGGTTTTGGCGGCGGATTTGATGGATTCGGAGGATTTGGCGGTAATGGGAACTTTACAGGCGGATTCGAAGATATCTTTAGTAGTTTCTTCGGTGGCGGAGGCGGTCGAGCTAATCGTGCGAATATGCCACGCCAAGGGGCTGATCTTCAATATGTCATGGATTTAACATTTGAAGAAGCCATCTTTGGAAAAGAAGAAACCATTCATTACCATCGTAGCGATGAATGTCAAACGTGTCATGGAACCGGTGCTAAACCTGGAACGAGTCCAACAACATGTTCAAAATGTCATGGCTCTGGTGTGATTAATGTCGAAAGAAATACACCATTTGGACGTATGATGAGTCAAACAACTTGTGACGTGTGTCATGGAACCGGACAAGAAATTAAAGAAAAATGTCCAACGTGTCATGGTCATGGTCAAGTAGATGAAACACATAAAGTCAAAGTAAAAGTCCCGGCAGGGGTTGAAGATGGAAATCAAATGCGCCTTCAAGGTCAAGGGGAAGTTGGTTTCAATGGTGGTCCTTATGGTGACCTTTATGTCATCTTCCGAGTTGCACAAAGTAAGACATTCAAACGTCAAGGAGCAGATATTTACTATCAACTTCATGTTAACTTCGCACAAGCAGCTCTTGGAGACGAAGTGGATGTACCAACTGTACACGGTAAAGTGAAATTAAAAGTTCCTGCTGGAACACAATCGGGTACAATTCTACGATTACGTGGGAAAGGTGCTCCTAAACTTCGCGGTACAGGAAATGGAGATCAACATGTAGAAGTCATTGTAGACACTCCTAAGAAACTAACAGATAAGCAAAGACAAGCACTACAAGTATTTGCTAGCGAGGAAGGTACAGAACTTCATAACGGCGAGGAGAATTTCTTCGACAAAATGAAGAATGCCTTTAAAGATACGTTTTAATAAATTTAAATAGAACTTAGCAACGAGTATGCTAAGTTCTATTTTTTTTGCTTATTTAGAAGTGACTGCTAGACGACGAATAATCTGTGCGTGTTCAGGGAATTTTTCTAGTAGTTCTTCTTGTGTATAGAGTTTAAAGTCTTCGTATTCAAAACCAGGTGTGACACTACAACTGACAATCGCAAAATCTTCTGTGTTTCTAGATTCAATCGTAGAGCCAAAGATAACACCAGCGGGGACTGTATATTGAAGTTTTTGCCCAATACCTGGACCGATTTCAACAGTTTCATAAACACCATTTGGATGAATCATATGGACGGTTAAAGCATGGCCAAAATGATAGTACCAAATTTCATCGGATGAGAGTAAATGAAAGTGAGAGGGATTATTGCTCGATAATAAGAATAAGATGGAAGTGGATAAAGCGCGAATGCGTTTATCTTTCAATTCTACCGTCTCTACAGCTTTGTAAGTCTGTCTAAAATAACCACCTTCAACATGTGGTTCTAACTCTAATTCGTTAATCCATTCTTGTTTCGTTTTCATATTACTCCTCCTTGCATTTATTAGTGCTATTATAACCCAACTTTGCCCCCCTTGTGAATTGTTGATAGAGCGGTATTTATGCTATACTAGGACTATTGGAAACAGAAAGGAGAAGAGTCATGAAAGATAATATTGCACAAATTGTCTCGAATAAAGATATTAAAAAAATTAGAGAACTTTTTAATGAGAATTATCCTATCGATATCGCTTTGGCTTTAGAAGAAGTGGATGATGATGTGTTGAAAGACTTCATGTTCTCTATCTCGAACACAAGATTAGCTTCTATTCTGGAAGTCGCTGAACCTGATTTCCAATTACGAATGCTTGAGAAACTTCCATTTAGAAGGGTAATTCTATTGTTCCAACAAATGTCAAACGATGATGTCGTGGATATTTTAGGCAATTTACCTGTTGGGATTCGCAAACGTTACCTCAAAATGATGAAACAAAGTTCTCAAGATGCGATTCAAACAATGTTAAATTATGCTCCGGATACTGCCGGAGGGATTATGACAACAGAGTATATCACGGTTAAAGAGCACTTAACGGTTGAAGAAACATTATCGAAGTTAAGAGAGATTTCACCAAACTCTGAAGTCATTAATATTATTTTTGTTACGAGCTTACAAAGAAAATTAATTGGTTGGATTGACATTCGCGATTTATTTACTCATGATTTAGATGAGAGTTTACATGACGTGATGCATACGAATATTATTTCTGTCTTACCAGAAGAGGACCAAGAAGAAGTAGCTCGTATTTCTACTAAATATGACCTATCTGTTGTTCCTGTAGTTAACAAACATAATGTACTGTTAGGGATTATTACAATCGATGATATCGTTCATGTCTTGCAAGAAGAGCACCACGAAGATATGTTATTAATCAGCGGGGTTGAAGGAACCGAACGAATCGGTGGACCTTTTAAAGAATCGATTCAAAAACGGACTCCTTGGCTATTAATTAACTTAATTACAGCTTTTATGGCAAGTGCGGTTGTTGGATTATTCCAAGATACAATTGAACAAGTCGTCGTACTTGCAGTTGCAATGCCGATTATCACAGGGATGGGTGGGAACTCCGCTTCTCAAACATTAGCCTTGGTGATTCAAGAGGTTGCAATTGGTCAATTGACTTGGGAAAAAGACAAGAAGTATGTCTTAAATGAAATTTGGCTTGGATTAGTTAATGGGATTATTACAGGGATTTTCGCCGCGGTTGCGCTATATATTCCATATCAAAACTTTTTCTTATCAATTATCGTGATATTAGCGATGGCAATGAACTTAATGGTAGGGGCGTTCTTCGGGTTCTTTGTACCTTTATTCTTAAAGAAACTAAATTTAGACCCAGCCATTTCATCAACGATTTTTGTAACAACAGCAACTGACGTATTAGGATTCTTTATTTTCTTATACTTAGCTGAATTGTTCTTGCCGTTATTACTGTAATTTGATAAAATGATTTGAATTTTAACGTAGTAGTGTATTGAAGGAGTTATTCATGAATTTAGAAGAAATGAAAGAAAGACAGAAGCGCATTCGAAACTTCTCGATTATTGCGCATATCGACCATGGGAAATCTACTTTGGCCGACCGTATTTTACAAGCGACAGATACAGTTGCTGACCGTGAAATGCAAGACCAATTATTAGACTCAATGGATCTTGAAAGAGAACGTGGGATTACCATTAAATTAAATGCCGTTGAATTGACGTATGATGCTAAAGACGGTACGGAATATATTTTTCACTTAATCGACACTCCTGGCCACGTGGACTTCTCGTATGAAGTATCACGAAGCTTAGCAGCCTGCGAAGGAGCGATTCTTGTGGTGGATGCTGCTCAAGGAATAGAAGCTCAAACATTAGCTAACGTTTATTTAGCGATTGACAATGACTTAGAAATCTTACCAGTCATTAATAAAATTGACCTTCCAGCGGCGGACCCTGAACGTGTTCGTACAGAAATCGAAGATGTGATCGGGATTGATGCGAGTGAAGCGGTTCTTGCCAGTGCAAAAGTCGGTATTGGGATCCCAGAAATTTTAGAACAAATTGTTGAAAAGGTTCCTGCACCAACTGGGGACTTAGAAGCGCCTTTACAAGCGTTGATTTTCGACTCAGTTTATGATGCGTATCGCGGGGTTGTATTAAACGTCCGTATTCAAAACGGAATTGTAAAACCTGGTGATAAGATTCAATTGATGAGTAATGGGAAGACTTTCGATGTTGTGGATGTAGGTATTTTCTCACCTAAACCAATTAGTCGAGATTACTTAATGGTTGGAGACGTAGGGTACATCACTGCTTCCATCAAAACAATCCAAGATACGCGTGTAGGGGATACCGTTACTTTAGCGAATAATCCAGCTAGTGAACCATTAGATGGATATCGTAAAATGAACCCAATGGTGTACTGTGGGTTATATCCAATCGATTCATCAAAATATAATGACTTACGTGATGCGTTAGAGAAATTACAATTAAACGATGCTGCGCTTCAATTCGAAGCAGAAACATCACAAGCACTTGGATTTGGGTTCCGTTGTGGATTCTTAGGATTACTCCATATGGATGTTATTCAAGAACGTTTAGAGCGTGAATTTGACTTAGACTTAATTACAACGGCTCCGTCTGTAATTTATCATGTACAAAAGACTGACGGTACAGAAGTGGTGGTGTCAAACCCTGCAGAAATGCCAGACCAATCAAGCGTACAATCGATCGAAGAACCATACGTTAAAGCTTCCATCATGGTGCCAAATGAATACGTAGGTAGCGTTATGGATATTTGCCAACGAAAACGCGGAACTTTTGTCACGATGGATTATTTAGATGAGTACCGAGTAAACGTGATTTATGAGATGCCACTTTCAGAAATCATCTTCGATTTCTTTGATTCATTGAAATCAAGCACAAAAGGGTATGCTTCTCTCGATTACGATTTAATCGGCTATCGTGCAAGTAACCTTGTGAAGATGGATATCATGTTAAACGGCGAAGTGGTCGATGCCTTAAGTATTATTGTGCATAAGGAATTTGCTTATAATCGTGGTAAGGCGATTACAGAGAAACTAAGAAAACTTATTCCTCGTCAACAATTCGAAGTTCCAATTCAAGCTGCGATTGGGAATAAAATTTTATCTCGTACAAACATTAAAGCATTACGTAAAAACGTATTGGAAAAATGTTATGGTGGGGATATTTCTCGTAAACGTAAACTCTTAGAGAAACAAACAGAAGGGAAGAAACGTATGAAGCAAGTGGGTTCTGTTGAAGTTCCACAAGAAGCCTTCATGTCCGTTCTAAACCTAAACGAAGAAGAAAAATAAGAAGTAGTAAAAAGGCGTCTGGTGCGCCTTTTTCTTTGAATTTGAAAGGAGATTAAGGGTGGAAAAAGAACATCAACATTTTTATCGACAAATGCTTGCCATTGCGATTCCTGTTTCACTTCAAAGTTTATTAACGTCGTTTTTGAATACATTGGATACAATCATGATTTCATCTCTAGGTGACGCGAGTATAGCGGGCGTTGGACTTGCAAACCAAGTGTTTTTCTTATTCACATTAATTTGCTTTGGAATTCATACAGGGTCTGCAGTCCTATTTTCGCAATATTGGGGAGTACGAGACGCAAAAAAAGTACAAGCTGTGAATCAGATAAGCTTAGTACTATCGACAGCTGTAAGTGTCGTATTTATGCTTCTAGGCTTATTATTCCCTTATGAAATTTTGTATATTTTTACGAAAGATCCACAGGTTATTCAAGCTGGTGGAGATTACTTACGTGTTGCTGCTTTAAGTTATGTATTTACAGCGTGGAGTTTTGCAATGACAAACGCGCTTCGTACAACTGACAGTCCTAAAGTACCTTTGATTGCTACAATTTGTAGCTTTATTACAAATGCATTCTTTAACTATGTATTTATTTTTGGAAAATTTGGAGCGCCCGCGCTTGGTGTGGTTGGAGCAGCAGTCGCTACTTTAATCGCTCGTATCATTGAAGTGGGAGTTCTATTTAGTGTTGTTAGTTTTTATAGCGGACCAATTCATTTACCAATTGGCCGTCATTGGCAAAAAATCTCAAAAGGATTTTGGATGAGTTTTTGGGTGACTACTTTCCCAGTAATTGTTAATGAAACATTTTGGGCTTTAGGACAAGTTTTCTATAGTGCGGCTTATGCGATGGTTGGAACACAAGCTACAGCAGCCATTCAAGTTGCCGTTGCGGTTCAAAATTTATCATTCATTTTAGTTCGGGGTGTCGGCAGTAGTTGCAGTATCATGCTTGGTAATAGAGTAGGACGTAATGAATTGGATAAAGCTCAAAGTGAAGCAAAACGATTCTTAATCATTTCTCTTGTTATCGGAGTTGTGATTGGAGCTATTCAAAGTTTAACACCACAATGGACTTTATTGATGTTTGCGCATTTAAGTCCGGAAGTATTTGAACTCGGTATACAATTGCTTCAAATTATGGGCGTTATTTTCGTGTTTAAAACATTAAATTCCATTATTTTAGTTGGAATCCTTCGCGGGGGCGGGGATACACAGTACGGAATGAAACTTGAGATGGCTTGCGTATGGCTTATTGGAGTCCCACTAGCCCTTTTAGCTGCTGCAGTATGGCATTTCCCGGTTCAACTCGTTGTGATTTGTGCGGGATCAGAAGAATTGTGTAAAGCTGTTATTGGCTTAAAACGAGTCTTCTCTGGAAAATGGATTCATCGTTTGGTTGAAGCATAGTTTTATGATTCATAAAACTGACGAATCTTTCTATTTAGGTTCGTCTTCTTATTTTAGAGTGAAATATGATACAATGATAGAAAATAACTGAGGAGCTAAAGGCTTATGACAAACTTATATGGAAGCTTAGAAGCTGGGGGTACAAAATTTATTTGTGCAGTAGCTGATGAAGAATTTAACACTGTTGAGGAATTGCAATTTCCGACAACCACTCCAAAAGAAACCTTAAAGAAAACAGCAGATTTTTTTGCTAAATTCAAAAATCTTGCTGCAATTGGAATCGGGTCATTTGGACCAATTGATGTAGATCCAAAATCGAAAACATATGGCTATATCACAACAACGCCAAAACCAAATTGGGCAAATGTAGATGTTGTTGGAACATTAAAGAAAAGAGTAGATGTACCTATCTATTTTACAACGGATGTAAACAGTTCTGCGTATGGAGAAGTCTATGCTCGTAACAATCGTGGAGAAAACATCGAAACACTTGTGTATTACACAATCGGTACTGGAAT
>CAUTST010000063.1:0-8368 GCA_963540995.1 uncultured Streptococcus sp. | reverse complement strand
ATAATGCGACATGGAAAGCAACGTCTGAAGCTTCTGCGAATCAATCGATTGCGGACGCGATGGCGATTTACGCGCGTAAGAAGGGCGAAATCTATGAGCGGACGAGTCCAGCGACCCAGCGTGAGTACTATGATTTAGCCGTTCCAGACCAGCTCTTCCAATATGCAACGGTCGATGGCAAGAAGGCGAAGTTTACATGGGGAGATCTCACCTTTAAACAAGGCGATGTCCCTTATGAAATCGTGGAGTGCTATGTTTCCGAATCAGGAACGACGGTTATTGTCTTTGCAAAAGTCGGCAATGCCAATACCATCTTAATCGGACAAACAGCGCCAGAGACGGTGAAGAACGCGGACGGAACGATTAAGTCTGCCGTAGTGAACCTTCAAACATACAATAGCGAAACATTATCACGCGCAACGTGGTAAGACAGGAGAAGTAGAATGACTAACGTAGAACAACTAGAACAACTAATGAATGAGATGCTGCCGGGATTGCAGCTCTTTGCTAGAGATATTAACCTAACGCCCGAAGAAGCCTCGAAGTTTCACGTAGGGCAGATTATAAGGAACGCGGCCTTTACCGACGCGACGAGTCGTATTGGCGGCATGGTGACGACGCACCGCTTCAGTATTTTATCGAACCACCTCTTTGATTTGACGAAGGCGGAGCACGGCACGAACTGGGGGCTACACGTTGCCAACCGCGACAGCCACTTTAAGGTGCTGGACATTTACGAGCATGAAGGCAAGACACAGATTCTGCTCTTGCATTTGCCGGACGATTATCGTTGGAAATGGATGGAGCATGTGAATCTGGATCTGCCGGTGGACATCGTGGCCGATAGCAGAGAGCGTTTCGCCTCCAAGGCCCACGCCGAACCTATCCCAGAGGTGACAAGTCCGGAGTGGCTTGACCGATGCGGTTTTGCGCCAGGACTCGACATCAAAGGCGAACTCTTCCCAAATGAAATTCCGATTGCGTCTCAGATGCAAAAAGTGAAAGACGCTTCTTTCCGTAGCTTCTACCATCAACTTGTCTACGTTCGCTGTGCAGCGTTAATCGAAGACGTGATGCCAGAAGTAGCGAAGGCTGGCGACACGGGGCTTGTCCTCTATGGCTATATCGACGAAGAAGCCGGCGTTTCGTTCCAACCGCTGTGGATCGCAAAAGAAGGAGAGACGACGCTCGACATGCGCCTCATTCCCGAAGAGACGATGTATCTGATTCGTCTAGCGAACCTCGACGAGTGCGAGTTCTGTTCAATGAAATGGATTGAAGTGGATCCCTATATCGTCGACCGTGCAAGACGCGTCATTGCGGAAGTCTATGATACAAAGAGCAAGGAAAAAGAAGAGACACGAACGTTCCAAGGACTCGACCGATTCCGCCACCGCGAGCATCCAGACGACTTTGGTGTAGCAGTCTACTACGAAGACAAGACGAAGGAACCCGAACGCTTGTGGGTGCGCATCTCGCGCGTGGAAGGCAACCAATGCTTTGGCACGCTGTTGATGGACTCGAAGCACGCAGACAGGCTTAAGGAAGGCATGGAGATTATGTTCCGCGTCCTTCAGAACGAAAACGGCGACCTCGAAGTTGTGTCAGTTCAAAAATAGGCCGAAGGCTTCCTTTTGCCTTTTGGATATCTTCATAGTTAAGGAAATAACTGTACCGGCAAGAGCCTAGGTCTCTTTGCCTACCGAACTTCAAAGGGCGTCAAGTTGGTAAAACCAACTGACGCCCTAATTCATTTCGGTTACACTCGTTATTTCCATTACTATAGAATCCAAAAGGCCTGGGAAGCCTTATTTTCTTAAAGTTGAACGATGCCTCAACCAGAGCGCGCATTTTCATTCTTTCATAAAAAAGTACCGACTGTTTTGTACGGTACCACTATACTGTTATCTGAGGTAGAGGAGCTACCTTTTAAAGTGCAGAAATACTGAAAAGAGACAAAAATCCCTCGGTTCTATAGTGTGAATGGTAAGGAAGAACAACCAATGTGAATTACTGACTCTAGGGTAAGACCCGTAGAGTCAGTTTGAAGCTTGGTAGGGCTGAGATTTAAGCTCAGCCCGATGTCCTTACCATCAACACTATGAAGATACCGAGGGTATTATTTTGTCTCTTTTCTGACAGAATACCAATTTCCTTGATTATAAAAATAAGTATGCTATAGTGAAGGTGTGAAAATTTCACAACACTAAAGCCAGAAAGGGCATTGGGTGTGGAAGATTCAATGCTTTTTTTCGTTAGATAATGCCTAACATTCTGGTGCTTAGACAACTACTTTTTCTTGCTAGAGTTCAGCAAATACTCTACTAAAACAAAACCAGAAAGAGCATTGGATGTGTGAGATCCAATGCTCTTTTTTTATTTTAATTAATGTGCGCGATTAAGTACTATCTTATTATAGTTTCACGCAAAGTGTAGCGATATAGTCGTTGCCGTAACGGGATAATCGATTTCTTTGATCGCATGATTCATAAAAATCGATCATCGCGAGACCATTTTTCAGTTGCCCTCGAATCTGCGTTTCTAAGGTATGGCTGAATTCATATCCATATTCTGGATTGATGGTGATTTTGCCTTCTGCTTCAAGCTCTTTTGAATTAAAAGGGATTGAAAATTTTAACAGTAATTCCTCGTCGGGTTGGTCCCATACAACGTCGGCGTCATACATATATATCCAAGGATTCATAAACCCGACCATTAACAGTCCACCTTTTTTCAATACGCGAGAGGCTTCTTTATACATATTTTCTAAATCTTCTATATAGACATTTGAAACTGGATTAAAAACAATATCAAACGTTTCGTCTTCAAATGGGAAAGGCTTTGTCATGTCGCTTTGAACGGTATGGATTGTTAAGCCTTCTCTTTGAGCAACCATCTCATCTTTTTGTAATTGTGAGGTGGAGAAGTCCATGATGGTGACATCATAACCTTTTACCGCAAAAACAGGCCCCTGCTGACCGCCGCCACAAGCTAATCCTAATATCTTTTTCCCGTTGGCTTTGTCAAACCATTCTTGTGGAACTTTTTTTCCAACCGTTAATGCCACAGAAATAGGCTGTTTTTTAGCTTCTTCTAATTCTTCATGTGTGATTGGCTTAGTATAGTCATTTTTTACATGATTCCATCTGTCTTGATTGAGCTTTATATAATCGTTCATCTCATCACCGCTTTCCGTCTTCTCATCTTCATTATACTATTGCTAGGAAAAGTAGGGAAGTGTCCACTAATTTACTTGATTTAAAAAATAAGTATGCTATAGTGAAGGTGTAGATAGTGAATACCTCACAACACTAAAACCAGAAAGAGCATTGGATGTGTGAGACCCAATGCTCTTTTTTTATTTTAATTAGTGTGCTCCGTCCGCAATTTCCGCGATGTAGAAACTTGGGGCGTAGCTGATTTCTTCAGTGTAGACTTTGGCAACGTTGGCCTCGAAGGCTTCGATATGGTCTTTATGCACCAGCGCGATGGCACAGCCGCCAAATCCTGCACCAGTCATACGAGCGCCAAGAACGCCTTTTTGTTCCCAAGCGGTATGAACGAGGGTATCCAGTTCTTTGCCGGTTACTTCGTAGTCCAGTTCTGTGGAGAGATGACTTTCATTCATGAGGCGTCCGAAGTGGGCGAGGTCGCCTTCTTTTAAGACACGTGTCGCAAGTACTGTCCGTTCGTTTTCACTAACAGCATGACGAGCACGCTTCACTAAGAGTTCGCTGGATAGGTGATGCTTCACTGCTTCGAACTGATCGATTGTGAGGTCTCCTAAGGTCTCGATAGCCACGTGTTCTTGTAGTTCCTTCAAGGCAATGCGCGTTTCGGCGAAGCGTTCGTTGTACTTCGAATCCGCCAGTTCGCGACGTTTATTCGTGTTCATAATCACGATGCGATAGTCGCCAAGTTTCACTGGAACAAGTTCATATTCCAGCGTTGCACAGTCGAGGAAGATAGCGTGGTCCTTCTTGCCCATGCCAACAGCGAACTGGTCCATGATACCGGAATTTACACCGATGAAGTCATTTTCCACCCGTTTCCCAACCTTCACAAGCCCCAGCGTGTCGATATCGAGGCTGTATACTTTGCGAGCGATGACGCCCACGAGTAGCTCAAAAGAAGCTGACGATGAGAGGCCTGATCCGTTCGGGATGTTTCCGTAAAATGCGATGTCCAAGCCGTGCGGAAAAGCGAACCCCAGCTCTGCCAAGTACACGAAAACGCCTTTGACATAATTCGCCCACGAGTCACTAGCCTTGTAATCTAGGTCAGTCATATCAAGCTCGCGTATGCCATCGTTAGGAAAATTGTCCGAGTACAGACGGAGCTTCTTATCCGAACGTAGCTTCACCCACGCGTAAGTCCCCAGCGTAATCGCGCAAGGAAACACATGCCCGCCGTTATAGTCGGTATGTTCCCCAATCAAGTTGACACGTCCTGGAGCAAAGAAACTCGATTCTGGTTCCGTGCCATACACCTTCACAAAAGTCTTTCTTAAGTCGTTTATTAGTTCAGTCATCTCATCACCGCTTTCTAGTTCGTCCCCTTCATTATACGCTAAATTCTGGGTAAAGAAAGAGGCTCTTGCCGGTTGCGTTGTGGATTCGTGAGAGAATAGCCTTCTTGTACCATCTCACAAAGTGTAGAAGAGTTGAAAAGAGACAAAAATCCCTAGGTGACTCCTCTTTTCACAGCAGGAGTGCCTTAAATCTTCTAGCCTTTTTCCGCCATCCACTTTAAGAAGCGAAAATAAAATAAGGGCTTCCCGGACCTCGCGGATTCTATAGTAATGGAAATAACGAGTGTAATCGAAATGAATTAGGGCGTCAGTTGGTTTTATCAACATGACGCCCTTTGAAGTTCGATAGGCAAAGAGACCTAGGCTCTTGCCGGTACAGTTATTTCCTTTACTATGAAGATATCCGCGAAGGTCCATAGAAGCCCGTGGCTTTAAAATATTTCATGTCTTACTTCTTTAATAAGCGGATGGCGTAAGAAGGCGTATGAAAGATAAATCGCCATTAAACACCAGATAATCGGCTCCGAGAAAATCACTCCAAGATAGCCAGTGCGCGGAATGATAAAAATCACAAAAATCACCTTTCCCACCAACTCAATAAAGCTCGAAACCAATGGCGTAACCTTTTGCCCTAGCCCTTGCAAACTATTTCGTAAAATCAATAGAAGCGCAAGCGGAATATAGAACGCTGAACCGATACGATTGTAAAGTGCCGCGTTCTCCAGAAGTACTGGGTCGCTTGAGCCAGAGATGAGTTCATTTAACGCCGGACTTGCAAAGAACAAGAAGATGCACACCAGAATCGCCCAGCCGAACGCTACGAGACTTCCTTGGCGAATACCTTTTGCAATACGGTGCGGTTTGTTAGCTCCAAAGTTTTGCGAAGTGAAGGTCGTCATCGCTGCTGCAATCGCCGCGAATGGGAGTGTCGAGAACGAGAAGATGCGTCGTGCTGACGTTTGCGCGCTGATGATGACTGGTCCGAGTGCGTTGATAGAAGATTGAAGCATTACGGATCCAATCGATACGATGGATGACATGAGTCCCATGGCGAGGCCTTGGCTGAGTAAGTCCATGTATAATTCGTCGTCTCGTACGAAATCACTCTTTGAGGGAATCAAGAAGCTGGCGTGTTTTTTTATATACATAAAGCACAGGACAGCCGATATGCCTTGAGCGATAATCGTCGCAATGGCCGCTGCCGCAACACCCATATTGAACGTTGTGATGAGTAAGATGTCTAAAAACACGTTTACGATTGCTGAGAAAATCAGGAAGTAGAGCGCCGCCTGGCTGTCGCCGACCGCACGAAGCAGACCCGCACAGAGGTTATACGCAAAGGTCACAGCAATACCGATCACGACAATCGAGATATACTCATACGACTGGTCGATAATACTCTCAGGCGTTCCAAGGAACTGTAGGAGAGGATACATGCCGAAACTTCCGATAATGGCCACAAGGAGACTGAGAATCGCTCCAATGACAAGAGTTGCTGCCACGGCACGTTTCAAGAGGCGATGGTTATTAGCCCCGTAATAACGTGCGATGATAACACCCATCCCGTTACCGACTCCAAGTGAGAAGCCGACGATGAGTTCAAAGATAGCGGCTGTAGCTCCGACGGCTGCAAGGGAATCCTGTCCAAGGAATCGTCCGACGATCATGATATCAGCGGTGTTGTAAAGTTGTTGGAATATGTTAGAAATTATAATTGGGATTGCAAATGCAATAATAGACCGCAAAATCGGCCCGTCTGTTAAGTTAATCGCTGTTTTTTTCATAAGGGAAATTATACTCGTCACAAAAGAGAAGGTCAAGTGGACCAAAGGTCCGAAAAGATGACTCCGAAACCTTGCGGATATTCGTTATACATACCGTAACGTTGCACCGGTTCGAGCCTCGAAGAGTCTCTCACCTTTACAGCCTCAAAGTTGGCGTAAGGAATAAATTCCAACGCCAACTAATTCGCATGTAATGCGAAACACATTACGGTTTGTATAACATCCGCAGGTTTCTTCGTCATCTTTTCTTGTGCCTCTAAGTGAGAGAGTATAATGCCAATGAAAACAAAATTAACTAAATAGACGAGCCGTTAACGTTTATTGTATTTGGAATCTCGCGGTGGAGGGGGAGGTGCGGGGAGGTGGTTAGAATCGCCTAACTACTTTTAAATCGCCTAAAAACGATGTATAATTAGGAGAAAAAAGAAGGAGGTAGGCGAATGAGAGTTTTTGATTATGAAAAATTATCCCGAAGTCAATGGGATGTTGAAGTAGTGAATCTTCTAACCAAAATACATGAACATAAGGGAAAACAAGAGCTTTTTTTGAAACAAAAACCTGCCGTTTTAGATAAATTGGTAGAAATCGCTAAAGTTCAGAGCGTGGAAGATTCGAATAAAATAGAAGGAATTGTCACGACAACAACGAGAATTAAGGAGTTAATGGCTCATAAAACAACACCGAGAAACAGAGACGAGGAAGAAATTTTAGGATATAGGGACGTCTTAAATACGATACACGAAAGTTATGAGTATATTCCTATCAATAGCAATTATATATTACAACTCCATAGAGAATTGTATAAATATAGTGAAAAAGGAATTGGGGGAAGATATAAAAATACTCAAAACTCTATTGTTGAACAGGATCAAAAAGGCAATGTTATAGAAATATTTAAGCCGTTATCTCCATATGAGACACCTAAAGCAATTGAAGACATTTGTATAGAACTTAATAGGGCTTTGGATAAGCATGAAGTAGATTCGTTGTTGTTAATACCGATATTTATCCATGATTTTCTTTGTATACATCCATTTAATGATGGAAATGGTAGAATGAGTCGATTGTTAACGACACTTCTTTTATATAGACAAGGATATGTGATTGGGAAGTATATTAGCTTGGAGAGTAAAATTGAGCAAAATAAAGACGGTTATTATTCATCTTTAAGAAAAAGTGGTTTGTATTGGCATGAAGGCCAAGAAGATGTGACTCCTTTTATAAAATATATTCTAAGAACAATATTAGCAGCTTATATTGATTTTGAAGAGAGAGTTGACTATGTTGATGAAAAGATTCCTACTATTGAGGTGGTTAGAAACGCAGTCAATAAAAAATTGGGTAAGTTTACTAAATCAGATATCATGGAATTGGTCCCAAGTATAGGTAAAGCAACCGTTGAAAATATGCTGAAAAAACTAGTCGAAGAGGGTTATATTCATCGATATGGAAAAGGTAGAGCAACCTTTTATGTAAAAAATAACTCAATATAAAATCTCGTTTGATATGTACTTCTTTTACTGGCAACCGCAAAAAAGCTAGCAGAAAAATCTGCTAGCTTTTTAAAATAGGGTTATTTAGATTAGTTTTGTTCTGCTTTTTTAGAAACTAGAACGAACATCGCGCTGATTGTGACGATGATTCCTGCTAGAATAACGGCTGTGTTCGTTGTTGTACCAGTGTTTGGTAAGCCTGGTGTCACTGTCGTTGTTGTTGTTTCTGGTGCAGGTGTTACTGTGGTAGCGTCTGTTGTTTCGCCTGTCGTTACGCCTGTTGTTGAACCTTCTGTAGTAGAAGAGCCTTCAGATGTTGTTGTAGCGGCAGTTGTTGAAACTGTTGTAGACTCCGTTGTAGTCGTAGGAGCTTCCGTTGTCGTTGTAGGAGCTTCCGTTGTCGTTGTAGGAGCTTCTGTTGTCGTCGTAGGAGCTTCCGTTGTCGTTGTAGGAGCTTCTGTTGTCGTAGGAGCTTCTGTTGTAGTCGTAGGAGCTTCTGTTGTCGTCGTAGGAGCTTCTGTTGTCGTCGTAGGAGCTTCCGTTGTCGTCGTAGGAGCTTC
>CAUTST010000062.1:0-8447 GCA_963540995.1 uncultured Streptococcus sp. | reverse complement strand
GAACTCGTCATACACTTTAATTATTTTCCTGTCTACTTGACAGGGTGCACTTCATTGTATCCTTTGACTTTTTTTATTTTAATTTTTAATATTCGAAATGAAAAATCTCGTTTTCTTCAAATATCCTTTCGTACTCTTCATTCAACTCCAGAATTTCTTTAGGCGTATCTGGTTTGAATTTTTCTGTAGAAGTGTAACTCTCAGTATACCATGGTTTTATTTGTTTATATAATTCTAATTCTCTTTTCGTTATGACTCTCATCACCAAACACCTCCTTCTAATAGTCCTCTGAATTGATAAATTTTAAAACGAGTTAAGCATACGATATATCGGGTCGTTTTCTCTCTGCTTTCGCAGTTTATTGTGCCATTCCTTCTCTTCTAGTGCTAATAATTTTATGTCTTCTGGAGCGTCATCACGTAACTCTCTACCGTAACCACGTTTTCTCCACTTTTGTAGCGGCGCAAATTTCGCGTACATTTTCATCTCTTCTTCTGTCGGTATAATCATTACCAATAACCTCCTTCCAGCAATCCTGTTATAATATCTGCCAATGCATGCGACTTTAAAATAGATAAAGTATACGCTTCAGAAACAATCTCATTCGTTTGCCAAGCTTTTCTAAATGGACATATGCGTAACTACTGATATCTCTAGCAGTATTATAATGTTTCTTATGAATCACTTCAAGGAGTTTTGCATTAGATTTACGTTTCGCTTCAGCATATCCTATTCCATTCTGCTTCGAGTACTTATTTACGTATTGATATTGTTGATAATGCCAAAACTCATGAATAATAGGACTCATAGAATCGTCATCTGTCTACTTATATATCACGAAAAAAATAAAAGATAAAGTATAAAATGCAATGCAATTTATTTGAAAAGCTTGCTCCCAAATTCCTCCCACAAGAAGAATTCCTTCTACGTTAACCAGTCGATATAAAATAGACAAAAAGAAAAAGCCTTGAAAAATCAAGGCTTTTTGTGTGTTTATTAACGACGACGTTCTTGGATACGTGCTGCTTTACCACGTAAGTTTCTTAGGTAGTATAATTTAGCACGACGAACTTTACCGTAACGAACTACTTCGATTTGTGCTACACGTGGAGTGTGTAATGGGAATGTACGTTCCACACCAACACCGTTAGAAACTTTACGTACTGTGTAAGTTTCGCTGATGCCAGCACCACGACGTTTGATAACAACGCCTTCGAAGATTTGGATACGTTCGCGAGTTCCTTCAACAACCTTAGCGTGAACACGTACAGTGTCACCAGGACGGAATGAAGGGATATCTGAACGTAATTGTTCTTGAGTTAATTCTTCGATTAATTTGCTCATGTTTTTTTCTCCTTCCAACAAACATTCATGACTTGGCCGCTTGTCCAATCAGCGGAATATCGTTATCTCTGAGTGAAGTCTCACTCACTCGAAATATACTAACATACTTGCCTATCAAATGCAAGCAAGATTATCAATTTTTTTGACGTTATTTCTCCGTTTAATAACTAAGCCAAATGCTCTTCGCAACAGTGCTCACTCGCTAAATTATAGAGTTCCAACACATGGTGATCTTCCAAAGAATACCAGACATGTTTTCCAACTTTTTCAGCCTTCACAATATGATGCGCACGAAGCTTTTTCAACTGATGAGAAATCGCTGACTGTTCCATTCCTGTGCAGTTCATTAAGTCTTCTACACAGAGCGGTTCACGCTTTGTTAAAAGCGTAATAATATTCAGTCTTGTTGAAT
The DNA here is from genome assembly GCA_963540995.1 of uncultured Streptococcus sp. Lineage (GTDB taxonomy): Bacteria > Bacillota > Bacilli > Lactobacillales > Aerococcaceae > Granulicatella. The sequence goes on along the minus strand of CAUTST010000062.1, from coordinate 6,690 downwards.
CCCCAAGTAATTTGAAGAGCTGTACCATTTCGCTTCGACTCGTATCTTTAGCTAATTCTTCTTGAAATTCTTTAATTTCTTCCGCATTTAGATGTCTGTTCATCTAGCATCCCTCTTCCTCTTTTACTTCTTGTAATAACTTTTCTTCCTCTTTTGAAAGTTCATATTTTTCTAGTAAATCTGGTCTTCTTAAAAACGTCTTACGCAGTGATTCTTTCATTTGCCATTGTGCAATTTTTGCGTGATTTCCGCTAAAGAGCACTTCTGGAACTTCCATTCCTTTATATTCTCTTGGGCGTGTATATTGTGGGTGTTCTAATAATCCTGTCGAATGTGAATCTCCTACTGCAGATGCATCATTTCCTAATACATCTGGCAAGAGGCGTACCGTCGCATCAATCATCACTGTGGCAGCTAATTCTCCACCTGTTAGAACAAAATCTCCAATCGAGTATTCATCTGTTACAAGCGTACGAATGCGTTCATCGTAGCCTTCGTAGTGACCACAAATAAACACCAGATGCTCTTCCTTCGATAATTCTTCCGCGTCCTTTTGCGTAAAGGTCTTTCCAGCTGGATCCATTAAAATCACACGTGGCGTTGTTTTGGGTGAACGCTCACGAATCGATGCCAGTGCTAAATCAATCGGCTCGACTTTCAAAAGCATCCCAGCGCCACCACCGAATGGATAATCATCCACATGATTATGTTTATTATTTGAAAACTCACGAAAATCCGTTGTTTCAAATTCGATTTTCCCAGCTTCGATGGCTTTTCCGATAATCGATTGTGTCATCGGTCCTTGTACCATTTCAGGGAATAATGTTAATACATCAATCTTCATCTTAATCGATCAATCCTTCCAGCAGATGGATATATGCTTTCTTTTCTTCTTTATCGACTTTATAAACAACAGGCTCAATAAATGGAATCAAGAGTTCTTTCTTTCCTTTTTGTTTTACAACCCAGACATCGTTCGAACCAGGTGAAAGAATTTCAGTGACTTTCCCAAGTACTTCGCCTTCATCCGTTACAATTTCGAGTCCAATAATTTCATGGTAATAAAACTCATCGTCTTCCAATTCTGTTAATTGCTCTTCGGCTACCTTAAGGAGACATTCTTTGTATTTTTCAACATCTTCGATACGGTTCATTCCTTCGAACGTTAACAAATCAAAATTTTTATGGCGACGATGACTGGCCACCGTCACAAATGTTAGAAACTCTCCATCTTTAAAAATAGCTAATTCTGTCCCTTTTTTATAACGTTCTTCGGCAAAGTCTGTTGTTGAAATCACACGCACTTCACCACGAAGTCCTTGTGTATTCACAATTTTTCCTACTTTATAAAAAGTTGTCATTCTTCTTCCTCCTTAAAAGAGTCGTTCTACAATAATTTTCAATGTTGAATCAGTCACTTCAATATCATAATCATCAATAAATTGACCGAGCATACAGTAGTTTTTATCACGGTTATGTGTTCCCATTAAAGAGCTATACATCGAATCTAATTCTAAATGTTTTTCAACTGAAAGCCCTGCTTCTAACAAATCTAAGTCATCTGGTAACTTTGTATACGGCGCTGTACAAGTAATCGTTGCTTTTTCATGCGGCACATACACTATATGTGCAGTCACATCATACAATTCATGATACAGGAAATAATCCACCATTTCCTTTACGATACGTTTTACAAAATCCTTTTCTGTTGCCATTATCCCTCAGCCTTTCTTTCCTTACTATCTTGGCGAATGCCTTCAAAAATTTCAAAAATTGGTACGAGAACCGCTGCAACGAATCCTCCAGCGAATCCATTGTTGTATAGGTTTAATCCTCCGTGCATAACAACAACGTGGCTTACAAGTGTAATATGAACGAGCCCTGCAATAACCCCAGCAATTGAACCATAATATCCACTTACAGGCGCAAGATTTGTTCCAAAGATAGCAGCCCCGAGTGCGCTCGTACTTGCTACGTCGACTCCTGTTAAGTAGCAGCCAATCATAACCCCTACTAATACAGGAACTGTATTTTTCACTTGGTTTCCGAAGGCTCCAAAGCTCATCGTTGCAATAATACTGCCGACAATCGGACCATTCAGTTGTCCACCATTAATAAGGACATAGCCTAATAAAATGAATCCCATGATGCTCACATTCAACGTTACTGTTGCTAAGTTCGTCATTTCAACGAAGTCACTTGGCAGACGTCCTGACAGTTTCAAGAGCAATTTAAAATGATACTTTTCTTTCTTTTTAATATGTAAATAAATACTTGTCGCAATCAAAATCACACAAAGTCCAATTAAGAGCACATATAAAATCAGTGGACTATCTGTATTTTCGAGCGTCTTTGTCTCCACTTCGATTTCAAAGGCATTCATAAACCCAAGAACGACCATCCCGATGATTCCAGCCGTAAACCCAACGTTATACAAGCTAAACCCTTGATGGAATCCAAGGAACTGCGTTGCTAGTTGAGGTAAAATGAATCCAATGAAAATTCCAAGAGTGTAGGCGATCAAAATACTAACACCGCTTGGCAATACTCCTCCAAAAGCGAGGAAGGACACCAATGGCCCTAACGACGAACCAAATAACCCGACAATGACATAATTTCGATAATTCTGCTTTGTGACTTTTGCATAAATCCATACACCTAACATAAACGGAATACTATTAAAGAGATTCTTCCCGAAAAATGAGAAGCCAGCAAGCATCCCTAAACTTCCAATGACCGTTCCATTAATAGGAATCTCTAATTTTTTATAACTATAACAATTAATGAGAAGCATAATACTCACATTCAAGAGCGTACTTCCAACGGATGCAATTTGCATATAATCCGTAAATAACTGACTTGGTGAAATTAGAATCGTAATCATTCCCTGAAATAATGATTGAGGGGACTCGATACAAAATGCAAGTAGCATCAAAATAGCGGATAAGCCAAATAAATAATAATATTGTCGATTCATTTGTTCTTTTAATATCGGCTTCTTCTTCATAAGTTCTTCCCTTCAACTATATTTTTACTCACTTATCATACCAAACTCACGAAAAACAATCAAAAGGCCGAGTACTAACGACAATAAAAGAACAATCATTATACCGTATACGGTATAATGATTGTTACCTTATACGGTATCACCCACCTCTTCTTACCCTCTAACCGAGCGCAGAAATCCATCTATTATAGCACCAACAACTTTGAGCACCCATTGAAAGCACACACTCCCTGCTGTCTCATCCCTCCAGTGAAGCCTTGGAAAAATCCAACTTTTTTTACAATAACTAAACGATGACGGCGCATCCGCGTCGCACACGCTATTTTCTGTTCTCCCTCGGCAAAACCTTGCAGAAATCTAACTTTTACGTAACACCAACGATTACAAAGCACACATTCCCTGCCGTCTCTTTCCTCGGGTGAAGCTTTAGAAAAATCCAGACTTTTTATAATAACTAAACGATGGCGAAGAATCCTCGTCGCACACACTCTCTGTCGTCTCTTCCCTCCGGTGAAGCTTTTGAAAAATCCAACTTTGGTGTAATACCAACGATTACAAACCTTTCGGATTCTATACTAGCAGTACTGGGGAATAGCATTCAAAGTGAATTATAGACTCTTAAAAATTCATTTTTTAGAGTCCATTTGAATCTTGAAAGAGCTTGAGACGACAGGCTCAAGCCGGTGCCCCAGTACAGCTAGTATAAAGTAATCCGTAAGGATTCAAAATCATCGTTGTCCCTGTTTATAGCACATTTACAGCACAAAAAAAGCCTTGGATTTCTCCAAGGCTTCGCCTATTAATCTAGGTTCTCGATACTTAGACGCACACGTTTTGGTCCGCGAGTACGAACACTATAAGTAATCGTACGGATAGCACGAGCCACACGTCCTTGTTTACCAATCACACGACCGATATCTTGAGGATTCACGCGTAAAGTATATTCCATGAATTCATCTGATTCAGAGATGTCAATACGAACATCATCAGGGAATTCAACTAATGGTTTAACCATTGACAATACTAATTCACTAATCTCTGGCATTCTTTTCACCTCTCCATCGAGTTGTCGACTTTATAGAAATTACTTAGAAAACTTAGATTCGTGGAATTTCTTCATGATACCTTGTTGTGATAACAAGTTACGAACTGTATCAGAAGGTTGCGCACCGTTTGCTAACCATTGTAATGCTAATTCTTCATTGATTGAAACTTCAGCTGGGCTTAATAGTGGGTTGTATGTTCCGATTGTTTCGATGAAACGACCATCACGTGGTGAACGTGAATCAGCTACAACTACACGGTAGAAAGGACTTTTCTTAGAACCCATACGTTTTAAACGAATTTTAACTGCCATAATTTACACCTCCATGTATTAATCTCACAGTTACATAGTTTAGCAGATGGAAGGATGCTTGTAAAGTATTTTCTCTTTACACCTTAAACTTTTTTGTAAAAAAATGCTCTAACCCCTACTCCCACTAGTAATAAATGGTATTTTCCATCCGTTTTTGATATAATGAACAAAAATATGTTTAAATGAAAAGAGTTGAACTTATGTCAGAACAGAACCAAACTCCAGATTGGCGCGAGGCTCTACTTTCTATTTGGAACAAACCGATTCTTAAAAATATGCGTTTTATTTTTAACATTGCTTATTCAGTTCTTAAAAACATCTTCGTAATCGCAATTCTAGCATTAATGCTTATTGGTGTATTCGGAGGTGGGATTGGACTTGGATATTTTGCAAGTTTGACATCAAATGAAGAACCTCTCACTCAAGAACAAATGAGTGACGCCATCGGAAATCTCAACTTAATTTCTAGTTTCTACTATCAAGACGGAACGAAGATTTCAGATGTAAACACAGATGAATTACGTATTGTAAAACCTTTATCAGAGATTTCTCAATATGTAAAAGATGGAATCATCGCAACAGAAGATAGTTCATTCTATGAGCATAACGGGATTGTTCCTAAGGCTCTTATCCGTGCCCTCTTACAAGAAGTTGCTTCTTCTGATTCAGGTGCAACGGGTGGATCTACCTTAACACAACAATTAATTAAGCAACAGATTTTAACAAGCGAAGTTACTTTTAAACGTAAAGCCAATGAAATTCTTTATGCATTACGTCTTGAAAAACACTTTACAAAAGACCAAATCTTAGAAGCTTACTTAAATGTTTCTCCGTTTGGACGTAATAATAACGGGTTAAATATTGCTGGTATCGAAGAAGCCGCTCAAGGTGTCTTCGGGGTTTCAGCAAAAGATTTAACGTTGCCACAAGCCGCGTATCTTGTTGGGATGCCTCAAAACCCAATTGTTTACACACCGTATACAAACGTTGCAACATTAAAAGAAGACGTTTCTGCTGGTGTAGAACGTATGAAGACCGTTCTCTTCAGTATGTATCGTGAAAACAAAATTTCAAAAGAACAATATGAAGAAGCTCTTGCGTATGACATTACGAAGGATTTCCTTCCACCAAAAGAACTTTCTTCAGATCGTCAATCATACTTATATCAAGCTGTTCATCGTGAAGCGATTAAAATCTTAATGACAAAAGCAGCTGAGAAAAACAAATTGACATATAACGATGTTAAAAACGACTCAGAATTATATAGTAAATACTATGATGAAGCTGAGCGTGAATTAAGTTCTTCTGGTTACCGTGTTACGTCAACTGTTGACCAAAAAGTATACGATGCAATGCAAAAAGCCATTGCTGAAAACGGAGACTTAATTGGACCAACCTACAATACACAATATGTTGACCAAAACACTGGTGAAACCAAAACGCAACAAGAGCCAGCTCAAAATGGTGCTGTGTTAATTGAAAACAAAACCGGTCGTATTCTTGGGTTCGTCGCAGGTCGTGACTTTGAAACGAACCAAGTGGACCACGCGTTCTCAACACACCGCTCTCCTGGTTCAACGATCAAGCCAATCTTGGTGTACGCACCAGCGATTGAAAACAACTTGATTTATCCAGCAAGTATCGTTCCAGATACGAAAATTAGTATCGCACAAGGTAACGGAACTTACTGGGAACCAACGAACTATGGTAACTCCATTACAAACCAATTCTTAACGGTTCGGTACGCACTGTTCAAATCATTAAATAACCCAGTTATCAAGATTTTCCAAGCAATGCTTCAAAAAGGAATTAACGCTGGCGAATACTTGAAGAAAATGGGGATTACGGAAGGTATCGGTGAAGATGAATATCAAAATATCGCCCTTTCAATCGGTGGTACGAGAACAGGTCCTTCTGTAAGAGAACAAACAAGTGCCTTTTCTACACTGGCAAATGGCGGTGAACACCATGAATCATACTTAATCGAAAAGATTGAAGACTCACGTGGAAATGTCATTTACCAACACGAAGATAAATCTGAGCGTGTCTTCTCAGATGCTACAGCATTCTTAACAACAAACATGTTACAAGATATCGCAAGCTCTACTGTCTTCTACAACATCAAAGGAAATATGGGATTCAGTTCTGATTTAGCTGGTAAGACAGGTACTTCAGAAAACGAGATTGATAACTGGTTCGTAGCTTATACACCAACTGTCACTCTTGGTTCATGGATCGGATATGATAACTTCTATAATGCTCGATACGCCATCACGGGTGCCGACGGATAGGGCGAACCAACAATGCGTAGCCCGCCTCACGTGAC
>CAUTST010000061.1:0-8595 GCA_963540995.1 uncultured Streptococcus sp. | reverse complement strand
ACTAAAATAGGGTTGGTGGAAAATTTCCATCAACCCTAAAAATTATAGAACCTTTCTTACAGCTTTAAATTTCTTTTAATCGCTTAATCGCAAAGTTTGTCCCTAAAAGTCCCACTAATAAAAAGATGAACACTACGGCAAAACAAAGCATAAAGAATTCTTCAGGCAACGCTAAAATAATCGGGTCATTTTTCGGATCGAACATCCACGCATCATTGTTAAAGAACACTTGATGAAACTTTACAAAAAGCGTATCGAAAAATGCTGCAATCGCAAAACAAACGACAATTGGAATTAAAACGAGCCAGCGAATCGGTCTACGTAATTGCCACGTTTGTCTTCTTTGTCGTAAATACCTCACTCCAAAGAAACTGATAAGCCCTGAAGCGAAAAGTACCGCAAAGTTCACGAAAAAGAGTCGTTTCACCTCGAAGAAGTGGAATAATCCTTGTTCAGAACTTGGAAAATCGGTCATCTTCAACGAGTCAACTAGTGGATTCGTTAAATAGCTAATGAGTTCGTGATAGTTCATCTTAAGAACTTCTGCACTGTAACCAGTCTGCTTTTCGACTCCAAACCAACCAATCGACCAATGATACATCGGCTCAAAGAAAATCACAAAGGTAATTCCTAAACTTAAGAAGAATAAGAATAGCGCAATGGAAGTAATCCATTTTGGCACTCGGTAAGTTCTAGTTAAATAATCCATTCACTCAAATCCTCTACCAAGTGTGTTGGTTGTTCTTCCACTTTTTCTAAGTCTTCACGTGTTGAGAATCCTGTTAATACCATCAGCGTGTCCATACCGTATTGAATTCCAGCTTGAATATCGGTTTGATAGTTATCTCCGACCATTGCAATGTCTTCTTTTGTGAAATGACGGTCTGGAAATTTGGTGTTTAAGTAGTCTAATGCAGACTCCATAATCACACTACTTGGTTTCCCGATAATAATGGGTTCTACTTGTGTTGCCACTTTTAAGAAACCAGTAATAGCACCTGAGCCTGGAATAGGACCTTTTTCGCTTGGCAAGTTTGAATCGATATTTGTTACGATATACGTTGCACCATTACGAATCGCAAGCGTTGCTGTTTCTAAGTCTTTATAAGTGACATTGCGGTCAAGGGATTGCAATACAACTTCTGGGTTTTCAGAAACAAGCGTATACCCTGCTGCTTCCACTTGCCCTTTAATCGCTTCTTCGCCAATGACCATAACACGGTTCACATTGAAATGAGACTTCAAGTAATCCACTGCGGCTACACCGCTTGTATACACTTCGTCTGCAGAAACTTCAGTGCCATAGTTCACACGTAAGTTTTCAGCCACTTGTGCAGGTGTTTTTGTAGCGTTATTCGTTACAAATAGGAATGGAATCTTTGCTTCTTGCAATCTCTTAATAAAGGCTTCTGCTGTTGGAATACGATCTTTCCCACGATACATTGTTCCATCTAAATCAATAAAATATGCTTTATACATTTAGTTACCTCTTTGTTGGTTTTCTCGAATATGGAATCCTTTCTTCTGAGTGGATTTCATAGGGCTCTTCTTCACCTTACTGCTTGTTGGTTTCTCCACTTCTTTCATTGAGAAATGTTGAGACGATTTCTTTGATTTTGGTTTGAAGTTATTGCCTTCATATTCTTTTTCTTTCATCGTTTCTTTTGGAATAAATTCTTTCAAGTTAAACGATTGATCTTTTTTCGCCTTTTGATTTGTCTCATTATTACGTTTCTTCTGACGATTTTGCGCCTTATCTTTGAACTTACGCTTATTATTTGAACGTACTGGACTATCTAAATCCGCCGGGCTAAATACATGCTCTCTGCGTTGATTGTTTTGACGTTTGCGTTGATTGTTGCGCTCGCGTCTTGGACGAAGTTGTGTTTTTTCTTCTTCCTCAACTGGTTTATGTTGCGCCTCTGGATCTCTTTCTAATACGAAATATTGGCATCCAAAATTGCAATATTCCAATAAATATTCTTGTAAATAGTCGATATCGCGGTCTGGAGTCGCCAATTTATGTGAATGTTTGAAGAAACCTTTCAAACGTAATTTCTCATGGCCCCAGTCACCAACGATGTAATCATAGCGCTCAAAGATGTCATTATAGCGCTCGTTTAACGCTTCAATCTTAAATCCGTCACGGTAGTCTTCGATGATTTCATAATGCACATCGTCAATCATCACGGTTGTCTCTCCAACCATTACCGCACGCTTTACTTCTTCTTCAGGTGTTGTCACAATCTCTTCTAAGACTTGACTTAGTTCCTGTGAAAGTGTTTCTGCTTTCTGTTCAGTCATGATTCTTCCTTTCTTTGAATAATAATTCTTTTTCAATAATCGTTCTTAATAAATCTGGATAAATAATTTCGTTGTCCCCTTTTTCTTCAATCATCGGAAAAAATGGCACGAATCGCATATGGTCCGGGCAAACAAACGTAATGAATTCATCATCTGCCAACGTTCTTCCATCCATAACGACTTCGCCACTAACGAGCTGGAATCCTGTATAAAGAATCTCTCCAAACAGTTTACCACGAAAACCATATCCACGAATAGCTTTTTCTAGTAATTCGGGCTGCTGTGCTTCAAAAATTTGCAAAAGTTGTTTGAAATCCGAAACTTTAAAACGACTCTTGTTCAAATGAATCGGATGTGGCATACATTCATGTAAATCGAACTTGGTTAGTGGACCTTCTTTAAACGGGACTACAAACAGTCCTGTATACGTAAACGCCACTGGAACGCCAGTTTGTCTCGTCATTGCTTCTAAGGATAGTTCGGCCAATTCTTTCACAGAGGTTGCAGCAATTCGTGGAAGTACCACTTCATCTTTTAAGAGTGCGATTCCTTCTTGGCGAAGTGCTTCTCCTTCGTCAACTGAAGCCTCCTCTTTTAAATCCTCAACTGCAATCATTTTATCAGAAAGAGGAATCAAGCGACTACCTTCCGTTTTCAAATGAAGCTCACCAATATACGCACCATACTTAAATCCACCTGTTAACAGCGTTTGATTGACCCATTTTCCTTCTTCAAAGAAATGATGGGTGTGCGCTCCAAGAATCACCTGAATTTCTGGATAAGTTTCGGCAATCAGATGGTCCATTTCAATTCCTAAATGAGACAGCAAGATAATCTGATACCCTTTTCTAGCTAAAGTTGGTACAAGACGCTTTAACGCATCCATCGGCTCTTCAATCAAATAGCCATTTGGGCCATAGCTTTCTGGATAAGAAGCCGTCAATCCAATAAATGCAATATGACAATCATCGACTGTTTCAAAATGAATTTCCTTTGCAAAAGGAGGCACTTTCCCAGTGGATGCCCATTTGACATTCGAAATAATTACCTCAAACTGTCGTTCTGCATACGCGGCCTCTAATTCAAGAGGTGTATACGCCGTCCCTTCGTTATTTCCAAGAGTCGCAAAATCGATTCGTTGCTCGTTCAACACTCTTGATGCAATCTTTCCATCTTCTGCTTCAACCAGTGGATGGACTCGGTCAATGAGGTCCCCTAAATCAATTCCAAACACCTTCTGGCCCTCCGATTCAAGAGTTGCTCTTCTCTCATTCATAAAGCGCGTTTGTGTTTTGATGGAGTGGAAATTCGAGTGCATGTCATTGATGTGAAGAATCGTTACTTCACTCATGCTTCCACCTCATCTGGATGATTTTCGAATATCGTTGCTTGTGTTAACTGTTGTAAATCTTGTGGAGCAATTTCTAATTGGAGTCCTCGTTTTCCAGCAGAGATGCGAATCGTTTTTTGGTTCATTGCACGATGTTCGATAAAGGTTGGGAATTTCTTCTTCATCCCAATTGGTGAACATCCTCCACGCACATATCCTGTTAATGGTTCCAGTTTATCTAGTGATAATAATTCTACGCGTTTATTCCCTGAAACTTTCGCAATCGTCTTTAAGTCCAATTCCATATGAGCCGCAATACAAGCGACTAAATGTCCTGTCTTATCGCCTGTTAATACGATAGTTTTATAGACTTCCTCAACAGGAATTCCCATTTCCTCTGCCGCATGGATGGCATCTAGGTGAGCCGTATCGACATCATATTCATGGATGGCATATGGAACTTTTGCTTGTTCGACCATCCGAACTGCATTTGTTTTGATTACTTTTTTCTTTTTCACGTAAAATCACTCCTTTATCCATTTTACCACAAGGAGCATCCTATTTGAAATCTCCTTTCATCTTCCTTCCAACCTTTTGCAAAAAAATAAAATCCCTAAGAAAACTCTTAGGGATTTAGGGTTTAATCTAATAAACTGAGACGACGAATGAAATCGGCATTCGACTTCGTTTCTTTTAATTGCTTCACGAGTTGCTCACTCGTTTCAAGACCGTCTCCTTTAATGGCATGACGCACTTTCCAAATGGCTTCCAGTGTTTCTTTGGAGAGTAACATGTCTTCTTTACGAGTGCCTGAACGTTTCACATCAATGGCAGGAAATACTCGTCTTTCAGCAAGTTCTCTAGAGAGATGGATTTCTGAATTACCCGTTCCTTTGAACTCTTCGTAAATGACATCATCCATACGGCTACCCGTTTCCACTAAGGCCGTAGCAAGAATCGTTAGGCTGCCGCCCTCTTCAATATTTCTAGCAGAACCGAAAAATTTCTTAGGACGATACAACGCAGCTGGGTCAATCCCACCGCTCAATGTTCTTCCTGAAGGTGGAATCGTCAAGTTATATGCACGGGCAAGACGTGTGAGACTATCCATCAAGATAATTACGTCACGTCCATCTTCCACAAGACGAAGCGCACGTTCGAGTACTAATTCACTAATCTTAATGTGGTTTTCCGGAAGCTGGTCAAATGTAGAATATACTACCTCCGCATCCACGGTTCGTTCAATATCTGTTACCTCTTCTGGTCGCTCATCGATTAATAAAATAATCAATTCCGCTTCTGGATAGTTCGCCGTAATTCCATTCGCAATTTCTTTTAATAAGCTAGTCTTCCCAGCTTTTGGTGGAGCCACAATAAGCCCACGTTGTCCAAACCCAATTGGACAAATTAAATCCAGCATTCGAGAAGCAATGCGACCACGTGTGGTTTCAAGCACCATTTGTTTTTCAGGATACAGTGGTGTAAGCCCTGGGAAATGGTCTCGTTCTTTGGCTTCTTCGGGATCCTTTCCATTCACGAATCCAACTTGCATCAACCCATTAAACTTCTCACCTGAACGTGGCGGACGCGCTGTTCCACTCACAAGGTCTCCATTTCGAAGGTCGAAACGTCTGATTTGCGAAGAAGAAATATAAATATCCTCTTGACTACTTGAATAGTTAATTGGTCTAAGGAATCCAAAGCCCTCTGCGCGATTAATGTCCAAGACTCCTTCCACTTGGAAGAATCCAGTCGCCTCTTCTTGAGCACGAAGAATCGCAAGCGCTAATTCCTTTTTATTCATTTGACCGTAATAAGGAATTTTATAATGTTTGGCAAAGCCGTACATCTCTTTTAACGTTTTTTCTTGTAAGCTTTGAAGCGTTACAGTTTCCACTTGTTCTGGCATAGTGTCCCTTCTTACTCTTCAATCATAGTAATATCGGCACCTAACGCTTGTAGTTTATCAACGATGTTTGAGTAACCACGTAAAATATGTCCGATATTTGAAATCTTCGTTGTTCCTTCAGCCATTAATCCTGCAACAACTAGTCCAGCTCCTGCACGTAGATCGCTAGCTGCAACTTCGGCACCCACTAATGGTGTTGGCCCTTCAAACGTAATGATATCTTCAATCACTTTCCCACGAGCGCCCATACGATTTAATTCTGGTACGTGACCGACACGTTTTGGATAAATGGTATCTACAATCATCGCTGTTCCTGTTGCTTTACTAAAAAGCGGCGTAATTGTTTGTTGAAGGTCTGTTGCAAAACCTGGGTAAGGCATTACTTTGATGTTCACGGCTTTTAATTCGTTCGAAGGATAAACGTAAATATCGTCTTCGCCGACTTCCATTTTAACGCCCATTTCGTTCATTTTTGCAATGGGACTTTCTAAGTGTTCGCAAATCACGTTTTTCACGCGAATCCCTTCACCCACCGCTGCAGCAACTGATAAATACGTTCCCGCCTCAATACGGTCTGGAATAATTGTATGCGTACATCCATGTAAACTTTCTACACCTTCCACACGAATGATGCTTGTTCCGGCACCTTTAATATTGGCACCCATTTTATTTAATAGGTTTACAACATCAATAATTTCTGGCTCACGTGCAGCATTTTCGATAATGGTTTTTCCTTTTGCACGAACAGATGCCAACAATACGTTAATCGTTGCTCCTACAGAAACAACATCCATATAAATTTTTGTTCCAACGAGGCCTTCACCTTCAGTGGATAAGTAGATAGCACCATCGTGATCTGTAACAGTTGCTCCAAGTGCTCTAAACCCTTTTAAGTGCTGGTCAATTGGACGAGGCCCTAAGAAACAGCCCCCTGGAAGACCAACAACTCCTTCTCCAAATTTTGCAAGAGTTGCTCCCATAAAGTAATACGAAGCACGCATGCTTTGGATTTTACCTTTTGGCATCGGAATAGATTTCATTTCTGTTGGGTCGATGGTTAACGTTCCATCCACAAATTCTGTTTTTACGTTAAAATCATTTAAAATTTCAATGAGGGCAGCTACGTCTTGAATTTCAGGAACTCCCTCTAATACTACTGGCTCATTAGCGATAATAGCAGCCGGAATTAAAGCTACTGTACTGTTTTTAGCTCCACTAATGGTTACTTCCCCTTTAAGTGGTTTACCGCCGTTAATGACTAATTTTTTCATACCGAAATTCCTTTCACTAAATCTTCTAAACTATTATAACATGTTCACATAATAATCCGCTATCTTTTAATCGGTTACAGCCATTGTTAACCTGTGGAACATTTGCGGTTGACAATCGTTTCAAATCTGTTACACTTAAAAACATGAATAACGATGAAAGGAGGATATTATGAGTACAAAACAGGATGTTTTACGCCTCTTATACAGCACAACGAATAAGCCTCTTTCAGGGCAAGAAATCGCAGAAAAACTGAATCTTTCTCGTACCGCTGTATGGAAAGCGATTCAGCAATTAAAAAAAGATGGCTATGAAATCACTTCGAGCACAAAGGTGGGTTATCAATTATCTCGAAAAATCGATTTGTTAACTCTCGAAGGGATTCGCAGCCATTTGGGAGAAGAACTTCAAGATTGGGATATTCAAGTGTTTGAGACCACTACTTCAACGAATGATTTAGCTAAAACCTATGGTGCATCAGGGTCTAGAGTCCCGACTTTCTTTATTTCAGAAGAGCAAACAGCCGGTCGAGGTCGTCTAGGAAGAACCTTCCTGTCTCCTCCAAAAGCTGGTTTATATATGAGTATTTGTATTTTCCCAGAAGGTGACTTAGAGAGTATTTCACTGATTACCTGTGCCACGGCGGTTGCAGCAACGCGTGCTGTGGAGTCTTTTATCAAAGATACAATCGGTATTAAATGGGTAAACGACCTCTACTATCATGATAAAAAAATCGCTGGTATTTTAACAGAGGCCGTAACAAATATCGAAGCTCAAAAAGTCGATGCACTGATTGTAGGAATGGGAATTAACTTGCATATCGATGATGCTATTATTCCAGAGGATTTAAAACCGATTATCGGTTCCCTCTTTTCTCCGCAAGAGATTCCCGACAGTTTTAGCCGCAATGAATTTGTGGCACGTTTTCTAAAAGAATGGAATCAATGCTACGGGGCCATTAATGCTGGGGAGAGAGACTTCATGGAAGAATACAAAGACCACTCAATCATTGTCGGCAAGAAAATCAATGTGATTAGCGGCATGAAAACCTATCCCGCTATTGCTAAGAGCGTAGACAACAACGGCCACCTCATCGTCCAAACAGACGACGGAGCCATTCATTCATTATCTTATGGCGAAGTAAGTATTCGCCCAGAAAACTAAAAGATTAGGAGTTATACACATGAAAAAATTATCCATTCAAACAATTGTGCTCGCAGCACTTTTAGGAGCACTCTGCTATGTATCTAGTTACTTAAAAATTCCGATTGGTCCAGTACCATTCTCAGCACAAACAGCTACAGTGATTTTGGCATCATTACTCTTACCACCAATTGGCGCTTTTGCTGCTCAATTTATTCACTTCCTCTTACTCTTCCTATTAGGCGGCGGTACAGCACTCTTTGTGTCTCCATCATTTGGATTTGTTATCGGATTTATGGTTGCAGCTCCTGTGATTTCATTTATCGGAAGACGTATCAACAATATCTTTGGTTGGGTGATTGCTGCTCTTGTGGGTGAAGTTATCTTTTATGCCATTGGAATCCCGTTTATGACCTATGTATTAACAGGGTTACAAGGAAAAAACTTAGATCTTCAACAAATTCTTGGATTCGGTTTATACCCATTTATTCTTCCTGACTTAGGAAAATTAGTGATTGCGGTAATCCTTGCAGATCGAATCAAAGCCATTACTAAAAAATAATTTTAAGAAATAACAAAAATAAGGGCTCTTTGTCAAATAGTGTTGATGAAGAATTTTAGGAAGGGATTAAGCAACTAA
>CAUTST010000060.1:0-8657 GCA_963540995.1 uncultured Streptococcus sp. | reverse complement strand
GTAGAATCGCTTCTAAAGCTACTGGAACACCATGACCGTCCATACGAATCACTCGTTGACCAATACGATGAGCTGGGAAGTTTGCATCTGCAAGCACCAATTCATCTCCATGTCCCATTTCCATTAAATATTTCACAAGCTCAGGGCTTAAAATTTTAGGAATTTGTTTTAACATTACTGAATTCCTCTCTTCACTTTATTGAATTTCAAGCGGATTTCTTCCAAATCTGCAACTGTACGACTTTCGTAATGAGTCACTGGTTCAGAAGCTTTAATAATCTCTTGAGCTTCTTTGCGACTACTGATAATTCCAAGAGTAAGCATTTGTGAAAGGATATTTCCAAGCGCACTTGCTTCAATCGGACCAGTAATCACTGTTCGACCTGTAAAGTCAGCTGTTAACTGGCATAGAAGTTTGTTTTGAATTCCTCCGCCGACCATTTGAACAGTAGTCATTTCTTGTTTCGTCAATTGTTCTAATTGATTAATCGTTTCAAGATAAGTTAAAGCTAAACTTTCTAAAACGACACGAACAAGATGACCTTTCGTTTGTGGAACAACTTGCCCACTTACTTTACACCATTCTTTAATTTTCGATTCCATGTCTCCAGGGGATGCGAAAATTGGATCGTTTGGATGAATCCATGTTTGGTTGTCCGTTACCGCTTCGGCTAATGTGACCATTTCACCAAAGCCAACTTCTTCCCCTTGCAAACGCCAGTCACGTTGTAATTCTTGAATAATCCACATTCCAGTTGTGTTTTGTAAGAGTCGATATTTACCATCAAAACATCCTTCATTCGTTAATCCTGATGCAAATGCTTCCTCTGTGACAACTGGTTCTTCAGATTCAGTTCCAACTAGTGACCAAGTTCCGCATGAAATAAAGACTGTACCTTTCTCATGCTCATATGGAATCGCTAGTACCGCAGCCGCTGTATCGTGTCCAGCCCCTGCAATGACGTCAAATGAATCTACTTTCAACTGTTGTGTAATGCGTGGTGATAATTGTCTTAATACCGCACCATTTTTCACTGGAGTTGTGAACCATTTACGTGGAATATCTAAGCGTTCAAATACTTCTTCAGAGAAGTCTTGTGTGAAGATATCCAATAAACCACTTGTACTTGCGATTGTGTATTCATTTGAAAGTACACCTGAAAGTAAATAGTTAATCAAATCTGGGATAAATAACACACGTTGAACGATATTTCTTAGTTGTGGTTTTTCTTGCAAATCTGAATAGATTTGTAAGACCGTATTAATGGTTGCAGGCTGTACACCTGTCTTTTGGAACAATTCTTTCTTTGAGATAGCGTTATAAAATGACTCCTCGTATCTACCCATTCGATTATCTCTGTAACAATGTGGTTGATAGAGCAAATCTCCATTTTGATCTAGATAGGCATAGTCTACTCCCCATGTATCAACAGAGATGGAACGAATCGGAATCGAATCTTTAGAAGCATTCTTGATTCCTTGCTTAATTTCTCCAAACAAGTGCAACAAATTCCAATACAAACCATCATTAAGATTCACCGGTTCGTTTTTGAACCGATGAACCTCTGATAATTGGAGGGAGCGTCCGTCATAAATCGCCTGCATAACACGTCCTGAACTTGCACCTAAATCAATGGCTAATAATTTAATCAAGCTCATGATTTCTCCTCCATTACTAATCCCTATTTTTATTCGTATAATAAAGCTTTGATTTCTTCGCTATCAATGTTCGTAGCGTCGTACCATTTAGAACCAGTATCTACGTCTTGAACTGTTTCACCTTTAGCTGCAGCGATTGCTAATTTAACAGCTTGGTAACCAATTTGAACTGGGTCTTGAGTTACAGAACCAACGAAGATACCTTTACGGATAGCATCTTGTTGTAATGCACCTGAGTCGAAACCAACAGCTAAGATCTTATCTGCGCCAAGTTTAGATTCTTTGAAACCGCCGTTAGCGTTGATGATTGCTTTTGCAGCAAATTCGTTAGAACCATAAATTGCGATAGTGTCTTCTTTTTCAAGAACTGTAGAAGCTTCAGTTTTACCTGCAGCATCGTCTACTTGAGCTGGAACACGAACTTCAATAACCACTTTAGCATCAGCTTCGGCAACATCGTTTTTGAATTTATCATGTCCAGTTACAGCCGTTTTAATACCTTTTTTGTTTAACAATTCAACCATTTTATCAATGAAACCACTAGTTCTTTGAGTGATTGAAAGTGAGTTAACTTCTTGAGAAACAACTCCGATGCGAACTTTCTTGTCGCCGACTTTGTTTTCTAATAATGCGAATAAGTGTTCAGCAGCGTTACCACCAGCAGCATGGTTGTCTGTTGATGCAGTAGCTTTAATAGCTCCTTCTGGTGCTCCTGGAACCCCTGAGTCAAATCCGATGATAGGAATGTTTTTAGCTTTTGCTTGGTTAATCGCATCTAATGATGCTTCAGTATCTAATGCAGCTAAAGCGATTGCACTTGGATTCTTATTAATCGCATTATTTAATTGTTCCAATTGTTCTGCGATTGCTGTTTCATTTTGAGGTCCTACGAAATTAATTTTAGCACCTAATTCTTGAGCTGCTTTTTCAGCCCCTTTATTTACAGCTTTCCAGAAGTCATGTTGGAACCCTTTTGCGATTACTTCTACTTTGAAGTCTCCGCTTGCTTGAGATTGATTATTTCCACTGTCAGCATTTGATTTATTTGAAGTACATCCTGCTAATAAAGCAGAAGCACAAGCCAGAGTTGCAATAGCATATTTGAACGATTTTTTCATGATTTTTTCTCCTTTATATGTCCTTTTTGCCCCTTCATCTGAAGGAGTCTTCCCAACTCATTGTGTACAATATCAAACTTATTTTTTCTTATTCATACGGATTAAGATATCTGAGTAAACGGCAACGATTACAACGAAACCTGTGATGAATAATTGATAGTGTGGTTGTAAGTCGATGTATGGTAAACCAATCTTCAAGACAGACATGATGAATACCCCGATGATTGTACCAACAACTGAACCAACCCCACCAGCTAGTGAAGTACCACCGACTACTACTCCGGCGATGGCATCAAGTTCCATACCGTTCCCTGTACCAGGAAGGATTGTTGAATACGTTGCAGCATATGCGATACCAGCAAGACCTGCTAAAAGACCACTAATAACATAAGCCATACCTTCCCATTTGATAACGTTTACACCTGAAAGTCTAGTAGCTTCTTTAT
This sequence comes from uncultured Streptococcus sp., assembly GCA_963540995.1. GTDB lineage: Bacteria > Bacillota > Bacilli > Lactobacillales > Aerococcaceae > Granulicatella. The sequence continues at coordinate 5,434 of CAUTST010000060.1, read as the reverse complement.
TTGAACCAATGGCGAAAATATAACGACCAATTTTTGTTTTATTTAATACAATGGCTGCAATAATCGCTACGACAATCAAGACGATTAACCCAGTCGGAAAATTATCTTGCGTTCTGAATAAGTCTTTGTACCAACCTTCAGAAGTTCCACGTAATGGGAACGTCACACTTTGTACGTTTGACATGATTGAACTCAAACCACGAGAAATCATCATTGTACCGAGTGTTGCGATGAATGGTGGTAATCCAAATTTCGCAATTAAAATTCCGTTGAATAATCCAAATACACCCCCAATCACTAATATTGCCAACAATGCTAGCCATAAAGGCCAACCCATTTTTGTATGGAGCACTCCACCGATGATGGCAGAACACATCATTACTGTACCGATTGATAAGTCAATACCACCGGTGATAATAACAAATGTTACCCCAATTGCTAAGAAACCAATGTAATAAGATGCGTCTAAAATGCTGACCGCTGTATCAAACGAACGGAACGATTCACTTGAGACTGCAAAGAATGTGAAAATCACGATCAACGCGATTAATGCAATTAACTTTTGTAAACCAACTGATTGTACCAGTTTCGTCCATAGGGACTTTTTCTCTTCCATATCTATACCTCTCCTCGTTTATCGATCTGTTGCTAATGCTAAGATTCGCTCTTGAGTTGCTTGACTGATATCAAGTTCCCCTGTCTTACGACCTTCACACATAACAACAATCCGATCGCTCATACGTAAAATTTCTGTAAGCTCTGAAGAAATCATAATGATTGATTTTCCTTGAGCTACAAGTTCATTCATTAATGAGTAAATTTCACTTTTCGCACCAACGTCAATTCCTCGAGTTGGTTCGTCAAAAATTAAAATATCGCTATTTTGTTCTAGCCATTTTGCAATAACAACTTTTTGTTGGTTCCCACCTGATAGGTTACGAACAAGTTGTTTTGATGATGGTGTTTTTGTTCTTAATTGTTTAACGAATTCATCACTCACTTTAACAATTTCACCGTCATCAATTAAACCACCTTTGATGTACTTATCTAAGTTCGTCATTACAGTGTTATTGGCAATGGTCATATCAACGATACATCCATAACGTTTACGGTCTTCTGAAAGATAACCAATACCTTCTCTAATCGCATCTTGAGGATTTTTAATATCAACCTCTTTGCCATTAATTTTGATAGTTCCACTATCTTTCTTATCCGCTCCAAATAGTAAACGAGCTACTTCTGTACGACCCGCTCCCATTAATCCAGAGAAGCCTAAGATTTCACCTTTATGAAGTACAAAGCTAACATCTTTTACGTGGCTTCCTGAGTTTAAATGTTCCACTTCTAATACAACGGGTGCCCCTTCTGGCACTGCAGAAACCGCTTTCGGATCTTCGTAAATAGTACGCCCTACCATCATTGCGATGATTTCATCCTTCGTAGTTTCTTTTGTATTTACAGTTCCAACATATTCCCCGTCCCTCATAACCGTTACACGGTCCGTAATACGGGCAATTTCGTCCATACGGTGAGAGATATAAATAATTCCCACACCCTTCGCACGTAAGTCATCAATAATTGCGAACAACTCATTAATTTCTGATTCTGTTAACGCTGCTGTTGGTTCGTCGAAAACAATAATCTTCGCATCCATTGACAACGCTTTCGCAATTTCAACCATTTGTTGTTTACCAACTGTTAAGTTTCCCACTTTTTCTTGTGGATTAATATCCAGTTTCAACAATTTGAATAATTCTTTCGCCTTTTTGTTTCCGGCATTATCATCAATGAACAATCCTTGACTGATTTCTTCACGACCGATGAAGATATTTTGAGCCACTGATAAGTGGTTCATCATATTCAACTCTTGGTGCACGATTACAATCCCATCGTCCATAGCCTCTTTTGGCTTAGAATATTCTACTTGTTTTCCGTTATAGTGAATTGTTCCTTCATTTGCTCCGTAAATACCTGTCAACACTTTCATCAAAGTGGATTTACCAGCACCGTTTTCACCCATTAGTGCGTGTACTTCACCTGATCTTAGGTCAAAGTCTACACCTTTTAAGGCTTTAACAGGTCCAAACGATTTCACAATTCCCTTCATTTCAAGAATAACTGGATTACTCATGCATTTCACCTACCTGTTCCAGTTTTGTAATACGCTCTTTCAGCGTTTCTATTTGTTCTTGTTGATTTACAATGATGTTCACAACTTCTAGCAGCAAGTGGCTGTTCATAAAATGATCTTGCGCATGAACAGAAAGAAGTGATGGACTTGCGCCTTCTCCTCTAATCTCTTGCTGAATCATTTCTGTTTGAACATTATGCGCTTCAACTCCTTTAACTCTTGCTTCATCAAGGAGGCTTCTTGCAGATGAAATATCACCTGCAAGAGCGCTCTTAACGGATTGCATTGCTAAAGTCGTTACTTTGCTACTTTTGACAATCAGTTGCATCAATCGTTGCGTATCTGCTTTTTTTGTTTCGCTCATTGGCTTAACCTAATAATGCAATTGCTTGTTTTAGAACTTCTTCTCCACGCATGTTTTCAAAGTCATCGTCTGAAATTACAGCAACTGGAACATGAAGTGAAGCTTTTGTTTTTTCTTCTAAATAAGCTAGTTGAGGTCCTAATAATAAGACATCAATATTTTTTAAAGTATCTATCCCAGTAATCCCTACTGAATAGAATGAGTAATCTAATTTATCACGGTAAATCACTTCTTGAATGCGTTCAACGAGCATACTTGTTGTTAATCCACCGACACAGGCTAAAATAATTGTTTTTGTCATTTTAGTCTCTCCTTTCTATTACTTATGGATAGGTCCTAATAATTGGCATGCACGGTAATCAGCTGATTCTAAATCTTCTGTGCCAAATAGTGACCAGTTCTTAGGTCTGAAGATATCTTCTTCAGCAACGTTATGCATATTTACAGGAATACGTAACATTGAAGCAAGAGTGATAAGGTCCGCTCCAATATGTCCATAAGAGATTGCACCGTGGTTTGCACCCCAGTTATTCATTACATCGTATACTGACTTGAATGCGCCTTTACCTGTTAAGCGTGGAGCAAACCAAGTTGTTGGCCAGCCTGGATCTGTACGGTTATCCAATGTATGGTGTACATCTTCAGGTAACTCAAGTGTGTATCCTTCTGCAATTTGTAATACAGGTCCAACGCCTTTCAATAAGTTCAAGCGAACCATTGTTACAGGCATATTTCCTTTAGATAAGAAGCGAGTTGAGTAACCGCCACCACGGAAGTATTCGCGGTTTGCTGCTGGGAAATCTGTATTTGCAAGCATTGCATCTACTTCACTTTGATCTAATTCCCAGAATGGTTTCATCACTGGTTCACCGTTTCTTGTAGCTTGACCAGTACCGTCTAATGTACAAGAACCAGAGTTGATTAAGTGTAAGAATCCATTTTCAGCATAGCCTTCAAGTTTATGACCTGTTACACGTTCAACAGCTTCTGGACTCCAGTAAGTACGAACATCCGCAAAAATTTGTGGAGTGTTTGTTAATAAGTAGTTAAATAGCATTGATACACCGTTTAACGCATCATTTTCAGTTGCGAAGATGTATGGTCTGCGAATGCCGTTCCAGTCAAATTGAGTGTTTAGGAATGTTTCCATGAAGTCTCCGTTAGGGAAGTGGTCTGTCCATTGACGTTGACCTTGGAATCCACCCACAAGAGCGTAGTGACCAACTGCTTCTTCTTCGAAGCCAAGTTCAGCAAGTCTTGGGTTACCAATCATTAAGTCGCGTCCAATCATGAACATCTTAATCACGAATTCCCATTGTTTATCTTTTTCTTCACGGCTTAACACTAGGTCTTCACGGTTACGGTCGAATCCTTCTTTAACGTTTTCTTTCACCCATTTAAGTGCACGTTCGAATTCTTCGTGATCGTAAATGCCACGGTCAATACGACGAGTGAATTCAGTCATATCTACTGATTCGTTACGCATTCCTAAGTATTCTTGGAAGAAGTCAGGATCTACGATTGAACCACCGATACCCATTGATACACTACCCATTGATAAGTAAGCTGTATCTCTCATTAATCCTGTAGCAAGAGCTGCTCTTGCATAACGTAAGATCTTTTCTTTAACGTCTTCAGGAATTTCTGTATCAGATGCTTCTTTAACATCTTTACCATAAATTCCGAATGCTGGAATTCCTTTTTGAGCATGAGAAGCAAGAACTGCTGCTAAATATACAGCACCAGGTCTTTCAGTTCCGTTGAATCCCCAAATAGCATGTGGAATATCAGGTGACATATCCATTGTTTCACTACCGTAGCACCAGCAAGGCGTTACTGTAATCGTTGCACACACGTTTGATTTTTTGAATAGTTCGTGAGATGCTGCTGCTTCTGGTACACGACCAATTGTTGAAGGTGAAATCACACATTCAACCGGTTGTCCATCAGGATATTTCAATGTAGACTCGATTAAAGCAGCTACACTCTTCGCCATATTCATTGTTTGAACTTCTAACGATTCGCGAACTCCTTGGCGACGACCGTCAATAGTTGGGCGAATCCCAATACGTGGATGTTGAATCATTTTTGTTCCTCCTATTCTTACTAAACTTCACGAACAGTTCCATCTGGATTGTATTTCTTATATCCAGGGTGACGACCTGTTACTTTGTAGTTTTCGCGCATTTTGAACATTTGCTCTAATTTTTCTCTTGAGATTTCTTTTTCTTCAATGCCTTTTGTTAGTAATAACATTCTTCCGTGGAATGTTGATTTAGCCACGAGTTCTAATGTTTCCATTCTGTAGTATGCTGTAATTACATCACTACCCACTGTTAAAGCACCATGGTTTTCAAGTAACATCACGTCGTGTTCTTGTAAGTATGGTGTAATTGCATCTGGAACTTCCATTGTTGAAGGAACTCCGAATGGTGTAATTGGAATTGAACCAATAACAATCGCACTTTCAATTAGTGAATACGTATCTAATGGAATATGTGCTAATGTGAATCCAGTTGCAATTGGTGGATGTGCGTGAACAACAGCTCTCACATCGTCGCGTTCTTCATAGCAGCGAATATGCATTTTAATTTCACTTGAAGGACGGAAACCGTCGTTAGCTTCAATCACTTCTCCCTTCATATTTAATTTAACGAGTTTTTCTGGAGTGATAAAACTCTTACTGATACCTGTTGGTGTTGCGATGATGGTATCTTCATCAATACGAACAGAGACGTTTCCGTCATTTGCAGCTACCCATCCTAATTGCCACATTTTATGACATACATCACATATTTGTTCGCGTACTACTTGTTCATCAAAAGTCATAGTATCATCCCTTTCTGATTACTATCCTATCAAGATAAGAAAGCGGATACAATACGTGGATACACTATTGAACATCCTTCAGTAAATGTGCTATAATCTGTTCATAAATG
>CAUTST010000059.1:0-8766 GCA_963540995.1 uncultured Streptococcus sp. | reverse complement strand
GTACAAGTGGCCAGTTTATTATCCGTTCCACCTGAGGAGATTTTCTTCACCTCAGGCGGAACTGAATCGAATAACTGGGCGATTAAAGGAACAGCTCTTGAGAAGGTGGTATTTGGGAAACATATCATCACCACAAAAATTGAACATCCGTCCGTTATTCAAACTTGTAAGCAATTAGAACGTTTCGGGTTTGAAGTAACTTATTTAGATGTCGATTCTAAAGGGATTGTTAGTGTTGAGCAATTGAAAGAGAGTCTTCGTAAAGATACGATTCTAGTGAGTGTAATGGCTGTCAATAATGAAGTGGGAGCAGTTCAACCAATTGCTGAAATTGCTAAAATACTAGAGGAATACCCATCCATTCATTTTCATGTGGATGCTGTTCAAGCAGTTGAAGGTGTAAGCCAGTTACTAGCCATTGGCCGCATAGATTTATTAAGTCTATCTGCACACAAATTCCATGGACCAAGAGGGGTTGGAATTTTGTATAAGAAGTTTGGTCGGAAGATTCAATCTCTCTTAACAGGTGGCGGTCAGGAAAAAGGGGAACGTAGTACGACAGAAAACCTTCCAGGTATTGTGGCTACATCAAAAGCTTTGCGAATGGCCTTAGAAGAAAAGTCTGTTACTGGTGAACTTCGTCATCTTTTATGGAAAGAACTTGCTACAAAACCTGAAATCCGCATCTTCTCGCCTGAAGATGGAGCGAGTCATGTATTATGCTTTGCCATTAAAGGGGTTCGTGGAGAAGTGTTAGTTCACGCTTTTGAAAATCATGAAATTTACATTTCTACGACCTCTGCTTGTTCAAGTAAAAAAGCAGATTCATCAAGCACATTATATGCGATGGATGTTCCAACTGAATGGGCAACAGGAGCCGTTCGAGTAAGTTTCTCAAACGACAATACAACAGAAGAAGTTGAACAGTTTATCGATGTGCTGCATCAACTAATGAAACAATTTTCGTTTTTAAAATAAAAGGAGGAAACCTTTGAAAACTATAATTTTGATTCGCTATGGTGAACTTTCTACGAAGGGTAGAAACAAGAAAATGTTCACGCAAAAATTAGCGTCAAATATAAAGAAAGCCTTAGTAGATTTTCCTCAGGTAAAGGTGATTCCTGATTATGACTTTATGTATTTAGATTTACATGAAGCACCTGAAGAAGCTGTCATTGAAAAGGTCAAACCAATTTTTGGGATTCAATCAATTTCGCCAGTCTATATTATTGAAAAAGATATGGAAGTGGCTAAGAAAGTTGTTCTTGATTTATTAAGCCAAGAAAATCTTGAAGGTAAGACATTTAAAATTATGACAAAACGCTCGGATCACACATTCGAGATGGATACGAACCAAATCAATTTGTTTTTAGGAGATGCTGTTTTAGAAGCTTTTCCAACTATTAAGGTTCAATTGAAACAACCAGATATTACCGTTCGTATTGATGTTCGCCGTGAGCACTTAATGGTGAGTTTAAAGACTATTCAAGGTGCTGGTGGACTTCCTGTTGGTACAAGTGGTCGTGTGATGTTGATGCTCTCAGGTGGGATTGATTCTCCTGTTGCAGGATATTTAGCAATGAAACGTGGGATGGAGATTCAATGCGTTCATTTTGCGAGTCCACCATATACGAGTCCACAGGCACTGGAGAAAACAAAACTCTTAGCAGCAAAAATTGCTCGTTTTGGAGGAAGTATTCAATTCTTAACGGTACCATTTTCAAGAATCCAAGAGGAAATCAAGAAGAGTGTACCAGAAGCGTACTTAATGACAATTATGCGTCGTTTTATGCTTCGAATTACGGATCAACTAAGAGAAAATGCACGCGCTCTTGCGATTGCTAATGGGGAATCTGTAGGACAAGTAGCCTCCCAAACATTGGATAGCATGGTGGCGATTAATGATGTTACGAATACACCGATTATTCGACCGGTCGCAACGATGGATAAACTCGATATTATCAAACTTGCTGAAGAAATTGATACTTTCGAGTTATCGATTCAACCTTTTGAAGATTGTTGTACCGTATTTGCACCACCAAGTCCTAAGACAAAACCGAAACTTGAGAAAGCACGTCAATATGAACAACGTCTTAATGTAGAAGGATTAATTAAAGAAGCTGTAGAGGGCACAGTGATTGCAGAAATTACTGCAAACTATACAACTCCAGTAGAAACAACAAGTCAAGAAATTGATGATTTATTTTAAATTAAAAAGAAGCGATGCTATTCCATGTGGAGTAGCACCGCTTTTTGTTTTATTGGAAGTATTCTTTTAATGCGTTAGCAATACTTTTAGCGATATTTTGTTGATATTCTTCAGAAGAAATCACCTTATTATCACTTGGGTTGTTTAAGTATCCAAGTTCTAAAAGAATAGAAGGACGAGCGTTGTCTCGAAGAACCATGAAGTTTTGGAATCTGCTTCCTTGATTTTTCAAAGGGAGGTTTCGAGATAAATATTTATTGACTGTTTGACTTAAGCTTTCACTCTTATCACTGAAGAAGTAAGTTGTTGTTCCACTTGCGCTATCATCTTCTGAAGAGTCAAAGTGGATACTAATAAATGCATCTGCATCATTTTTGTTACTAATTTCTGCACGCTCTGCAAGTGAAACAGTAGTATCGCTAGTTCTTGTTAAGATAACTTTGGCCCCCATTGCTTCTAGCTCTTTCTTCACAAGTAGAGCAGTTGTTAATGTATGGTCCGCTTCATGTTTATCACTGAAGGTTACAACAGCACCTGGATCTTCACCACCGTGCCCTGGATCGATGACGATTGTTGCATTTTTAATCCCTTGCGGGATCGTATCGTCTGTTTCTATACCTGCAAAGTTGGTAGTCACTAACCAGTATGGAATATATCCATACTTTCCATTACCAACGGAGACTTTATAGAAATCACCTTCACGGTCTTCGTAAACAAATTGTGTTCCTTTATCTACGGTGCCAATTAATTCAGAAGTAATGTTTGTATCTGAGTAAATTGGTGTTTCTTTCAATTTAGTAACAAACATCTTATTCGAGTCGATGGTTATTGGAAGCCCAGCTTGCTTATTAAGCATTTCTTGAATCAAATCAATTGCGTAGTTTGTAGAGTCACTATCCACATATCCTTCTTTATCTAAGTATCGAACTTTTAAGACTTTATCATTTACTTCTTCAATAAGAAAGAAGATTTCGCCATTAGGAATCGTTAAGAGCACTTTTGAATTCTCATCTTGTGTCTCACGTAATTTCAATCCACCTGAAGCATAACCTTTCATTATAGTGGTTAATAGGACATCTTTATCTTCGATATAGGCTACTTGCTCGTCATATTGTACTTGAATCCAACCATTATCAAGTTTTCGCAAAGCTAACAGGTATTGGTTCTTCGCTATTTCACCAAGTGGAATGCCTTTAGTATCCATCGTAGGGTATACCTTGAATGCAGTATCACTTGTATTCACTGCGAATTGAACAATCTTGTTTCGAACCGCAGTAGAAGTTTGAGTTGCTGTATTGGAACTATTCGTATCCGTATCGGCTTGCTGCACATTAACTTGTGGTTTAATAGTGGAACTTTCACTCACTAATGGATAAGCGATAATCCACAGTAGTAAGAGAGAAACAAGAAAGCCCAGAAGTTGCTGTATATTTTTCATTTTAAAGAATTTCAGTACTGAATCCATAGGAGCTCCTTTTTTGTATATATTCTTAATCATTATACCAATAAAACCACCATTTGTGTATAAAAAATTGCTTACAGCTTGATTGCAGAAGAATTATTTTAGTAAAATAATGGTGAATATTGAATTTTATGGAGGATAATTATGTTAATTGGGTCTCATGTTTCAATGAGTGGAAAAGAAATGCTTTTAAATTCAGCACGTGAAGCAGCAAGTTATCATGCAAATGTCATGATGGTTTATACTGGAGCTCCGCAAAATACAAGAAGAAAACCTATTGAAGAGTTGAATGTTGAAGCAGGGAAACAGTTTATGAAAGATCATGGGATTGAAGAAGTTGTCGTTCATGCTCCTTATATTATTAATTTAGCCAATACCACAAAAGAAGGTTATATTGATTTTGCAATCGAGTTCTTAAAAGAAGAATTGAAACGTGCAGAAGCAGTAGGGGCAACCCAAGTCGTTCTTCATCCAGGGTCACATGTAGGTGCGGGGGTTGATGTTGGTTTAAATCAAATCATCTATGGATTAAATCAAGTATTAATCAAGGATCAAAAAGTTCAGATTGCTTTAGAAACGATGGCTGGTAAAGGGACTGAGTTAGCTCGTACCTTTGAAGAAATTGCACGAATTATCGATGGAGTGACTTATAATGAGCACTTATCGGTTACATTTGATACTTGTCACGTTCATGATGCAGGATACGATATTAAACATGATTTATCAGGTGTATTAACTCACTTTGATAAAACGGTAGGGTTAGATCGTATTAAAGTACTCCACGTAAATGATTCGAAAAATCCTGTTGCTTCTCATAAAGATAGACATGAGAACTTCGGTTTTGGTGAGATTGGATTTGAAGCCTTAATGAACGTTATTCATTTGCCAGAATTCAAAAATCTTCCAAAAATTCTTGAAACTCCATGGATAAAAGTAGAAGATAAAGTTCAGATTGCCCCATACAAAAAAGAGATTGAAATGATTCGTTCCGGAAACTTTGATGCACACTGGATTGAAGAATTATTAAACCAGGAAAGAGGGAAATAATATGCATTCACACAATCATTGTTGTGGTCACGACCACTGTGAGCACAAGGGACATCACCATAGCCATTCGCAACATCATGTAGAAGAAGCATTGGAGATATTAAAAGAAGCAGGTTATAAGCATACAAATAAACGTCAACGGTTAGTTGAAATTTTAAATGATGCAAATCGTTATTTATCAGCAAAACAAGTGCAAGAATTAATTGCACCTGAATTCCCACAATTAAGTTATGATACGATTTATCGAAATTTATATACATTTGTACAATTAAATATCCTAGAAGAGACAGAGTTTAACGGTGAGAAATTATTTAGGTTCCGTTGTCAAAATCATGGACATCACCATCATTTTATTTGTGAAAAATGTGGAAGTACAAAAGAAATTGATATGTGTCCAATGGACTTCTTTCAAGAGCAACTAGAAGGGTGCCAGATTCATTCACATCGTTTTGAGATTTTTGGTCTTTGTGAAAAATGCGCATCTAAAGCGTGATTTAAGGCTTTCCTAAATAAGTTAAAAGATCCCTAGTAAAGTTGATTGACATTTTAGGGAACCTTTCTTATAATAAAAAAAGGACATTTCGTTTGTTTGGTTATTCTATTCAAAAGAAAACAGTTACTTTTTATTGCTCGGAGGGAGGGAATAGGATATGTCAAAAACAGTTGTTCGTAAAAACGAATCACTTGATGATGCTCTTCGTCGCTTCAAACGTACTGTTTCTAAAACCGGAACTTTACAAGAGGCTCGCAAACGTGAGTTTTATGAAAAACCAAGTGTAAGACGTAAGAAAAAATCAGAGGCAGCTCGTAAACGCAAGTTCTAGTCAACTCTGTGTATCATAGACTATGTCAGGCTGGGGCTTTAGGTCCCAGTCTTTTTTTATCAATCAAACGAAATTATAAGAATGGAGAGAGAACAATGTCATTAAAAGAAACAATTAACAACGATTTAAAAACTGCAATGAAAGCAAAAGATAAAGAAACATTAGCTGTATTGCGAATGATTAAATCTGCTATTCAAGCAGCAGAAATCGATAAAAAGTCAGAATTAACAGAGGAAGAAGAACTAACAATCTTATCTCGTGAAGCGAAGCAACGTCGTGATTCTATTGCTGAATTTGAAAAAGCGGGTCGCCAAGAATTAGTTGAAAAAACACAAGGTGAATTAGTGATTGTTGAGAAATACTTACCAGCACAACTTTCTTTAGAAGAAGTTCAAGAAAAAATTGCTGAAATTGCAGAAAAAGTAGGAGCAACCACACAAAAAGAATTTGGAAAATTAATGGGTGCTGTGATGCAGGCTCTTAAAGGGCAAGCAGACGGCAATGTCATTAAAGAACAAGTAAAAGCACACTTAAATAAATAAGTGTGGATTGGAGGATAACTGATTGAAAAAAGAAACCGTAAAAGCAAGTGTTGAATTAAGTGACAATCCTCAATTAATTCAATTATTTGGTTCTCAAGATCAGAATATTCGTTTTATTGAAGAGTCATTTCAAGTGCAAATCACACATCGTGGTGAACAGCTTTTTATTACAGGGGAAGAAGAAACAGTTTCTCAAGTGAAAGAGCTAATTAACCACCTTCAAGACCTTATTGCACGTGGAATTAGTATTTCTAAAACAGATATCATTACCGCGGTAAAAATGGCCAAACGTGGTACCTTGGATTACTTTGTTAATTTATATAACGAAGAAATAGGACGTACATTTGCTGGAAAAGCGATTCGTGCGAAAACGTATGGACAACAGCAATATATCCACGCGATTAAGAAGACAGATGTAGTGTTTGGTATTGGGCCAGCCGGAACTGGTAAAACATTCGTTGCTGTTGTAATGGCGGTTCAAGCCTTGAAAAAAGGTGAAGTGAAGAAAATTATCTTGACGCGCCCAGCGGTTGAAGCGGGAGAGAATCTTGGGTTCTTACCGGGGGATTTAAAAGAAAAAGTAGATCCTTATTTACGCCCGTTATATGACGCGTTATATACCGTATACGGTATGGAACATACGAATCGTTTGCTAGAACGAGGAGTTATTGAAGTTGCACCACTAGCGTATATGCGTGGACGTACACTTGAAGATTCATTTATCATTTTAGACGAAGCTCAAAATACGACAAGAGCCCAAATGAAGATGTTTTTAACACGTCTAGGATTTGGGTCGAAAATGATTGTCAATGGGGATAAGTCTCAAATTGACTTACCAAAAGGGCACCAAGCGAGTGGACTTTTAGATGCTGAACGTAAATTGAAAGGAATCAATGGAATTGCCTTCGTTGAATTTGATGCAGGAGACGTAGTTCGTCATCCAATCGTATCAGAAATTATTAATGCTTACTCGGCTTCTACAACTACTGAAAAGGAACGAGGTGAAGAAAGTGAGACAAAAGCTCCGTAAGTTTCAAGAATCATTAGGAATTTTATATGTACCTGCGTTATTAGGCGTAACATTCCTATTTTTATTAATTTTAGGATGGAGTAATGTACAGCCAACTTCGTATTCACTGGAATTGAATCAAGTGGCTAAAGAAACGATTCGTTCACCTAGAACTGTTGTGGATAAAGAGCAAACTGAGAAAAATCAACAGATAGCGATGGATAGCGTTGGAGATATTTATGTCTTTGACCAAAGTCGCGAGCAACAACAAATTGATAAAGTGAATCAGTTCTTCCAAGCAATTAAAACAGTAGCTACGAAGGCCTCAAGTGAAATCTTTGCGACTGATTCTACAACGACGACGTCTGGTGAAGTGTCAACAAGAGTAGCAACGATTCAAGATCGTCTCACTTATTTCAAGAAAAGCCTAGATTCAGAAAATAAATCGATTCGAGATTTTGCTTTGTATATTCCAGATAGTGTCATCATTCAATTGCTTTCTGTTAGCTCAGATAAATTAGATGCTTATGAATCCGCTCTTGAGAATGCAATTAAAGAGCAAATGGCTAATTCAATTACAGAATCGAATTTACTGCAAGCGCAAGAAGCCGCAAAGAAATCATTATTTAATGGTGGATTTACAGATAGTGAGCGAGAAATGCTGGGTCAAATATTAACGAACAGTATTGTTGTCAATAATGTTGTTGATAAAGATGCAACAAATAGTGCAAAGGAAAATGCAAAACAAAGCGTTTCTACAGTTCGTATTTTACAAGGACAAGTAATCATTCAAGAGGGGCATATTATTACCCAAGAAGACTTACGACTTCTTGAATTATTAGGAATTGATGGCAATTCAAGTAATTACCATCAACTTTATAGTTATTTGTTATTCCTAGGAATTTTAATGATTTCGCTATTAGCGTTTACTTTCCGCTTTAAGCTTAGTGCATCTAAGAAAGAGTGGGATACACGCGTTAATGAATTGACTGTTTTCTCAGTTGTTTTTACGATGGGTGCTATTTTACTGAAGATGCTTTTGTTTCTTCAAAATCGTGGAATTGATTATATTGGTATTGCTTTCCCGATTGCAGGATTCATCTACATCATTTATAAGTTAACGACGAAGTTTTACTTTACGATTATTGCGATGGTAATATACCCAATTTTAGTCTGGTTTATGTTTACCGGTGATACAATTAATACGGAAATTGCCTTAACCACAGTTTTCTTCTCGCTAGCAGCATGGCTTGGAGTGATTCAAGAAGTTTACTGGAAAGATTTATCTTGGATGAAACAGTTGCTATTACACATTTTTATTCCAGTGGCATTAATGCCTCCGTTTATATTCTTTAGTAACTATGAATTGATTTCCACACAAACAGGTTGGCTAATTGCTTTTGCTGCAATCAGTGGATTTTTATCGTATTTGATACCGATAATTTTAATGCCATACTTTACTTATTTGTTTGAAGATAGTTCAGTTTTATTATGGGCAGAATTGTCAAATCCAAACCAACCGTTGTTAAAAGAGTTGATTACAAAAGCTCCAGGAACTTATCATCATAGTTTAATGGTAGCCAATATTTCTGCAAACTGTGTTGAAGCCATTGGTGGTGATTCTCAATTGGCAAGAGTAGCAAGTTATTATCACGATATTGGTAAAACAGAAC
>CAUTST010000058.1:0-9661 GCA_963540995.1 uncultured Streptococcus sp. | reverse complement strand
TTTCATTATATTCATTGGACACTTCTCCTATATTCTCTGATATGAAATATATATTACTTTTTTAATAGTATATCATGAAGACTTATTCTTTTGAATACTTCCAATAAGTATTCACACATTTTTATAATAGTAAAATAAGTCAGTTTACTAATATCAAAATATAGACAATTAATTTTTAAATTTATTGAATATTCTATCTCTAAAACCTCAAGTATTCTATTTAAAATTAGAGCGTTATTATATTGTTTTTCAAAAAACGACGGGATTCTTTTTTTAAATTCCAATATTCACCTTCTTGTCTTAAATCAATTAATTCCTTAATTATTTCTGTAATCATTTAAAATTCCCGACCTCCACACATTTGAATTAATTATACCTCTAAAAGCTAAAAGACACACTAGCATTTTTCTAAATAGTTATCTCTAAATAATGTCTTATTTAATATTAAAAACACCCCAAAAGTAGATTTTCTGTCTAACTTTTGGGGTACCCTTCAAAATTTGGCTTTTTCCACAGCAACTTTCTTTAACATATGCATCGTAAATTCTATGTATATAGATTATCTAAGTACAATTTCATATTCAGCAAAAAACACAGATTGGCACAAAACGCCAATCTGTGTTTTCTAAATTTTTTATTGTGCGTATTTTTCGCGGTACAGTTCAATTAGCTCTTGCGCTAATAACTGTACGATTTCTGTTGAAGCCATTTGGTCTTCGGCATGCATAAATAACAATGAAAATTCTGTTTTTTCTCCGCTCGCTTCTTTTTGAATCAGCTCTGCGTGAATTTTATGTGCCTGAACAAAGGCTTCTTCTGCTTCCACAAGTTTTGCTTTTGCTTCTTCAAACAACCCTTTTTTCGCCGCTTGAATCGCTTCTACAAAACAAGATTTTGCTGCACCACTATTAGCAATCAGCTGGAAACAGATGAGTTCCATTTCTTCTGTCATCTTATTCTCCTATCAATGCTAAGGCTTGATCTAATACTTTAGGGCCATTCATCATTCCATAATCACGCATATCAATCGCATCGACTGGAATATCTCCAGCGATTTCTTTCACTGCTGGTAACTCATAACGAATTTGTGGTCCAATGAGAATAACGTCCGCTTCA
This sequence comes from uncultured Streptococcus sp., assembly GCA_963540995.1. Lineage (GTDB taxonomy): Bacteria > Bacillota > Bacilli > Lactobacillales > Aerococcaceae > Granulicatella. The sequence goes on along the minus strand of CAUTST010000058.1, from coordinate 8,545 downwards.
TGGATATTCTTTTTCGCTTCTGTAATCGATTTTGCTTCAATTGAAACGTCAATTCCACGTTCAGTCGCGCTTTGTTGCATTTTTTTTACAAGCATACTAGTCGACATTCCTGCATTACATACTAATAAAATTTGTTTCATAATCTTAACCTTCCATTTCTTGTTCAACAACTTTGTCATTAACTTTGATAAATGGAATGTATAGAAGAACTCCAAGTGCAAAGATGACTAATTGAACTAGCACTGCTCTGAAATCCCCTGCTGTTGCCAACCAAGCATTTAAGAATACTGGTGTCGTCCAAGGAACTTGTACAAATGCTGGGCTCATGAAGCCTGCAACTGTTGCTAAGTAGCTGATTAAAATACCAAGAGCTGGAGTTAAGATAAATGGAATCGCTAATGAAATGTTATAAACGATTGGGTAACCGAATAATACAGGTTCATTGATATTGAAGAGTCCAGGTCCAAATGATAATTTAGCCACGTTTTTAGAAGCAGCGTTACGACTTACTAAGAATGTTGCCACTAATAAACATAATGTAGATCCACTACCACCCATTAAAGCAAATGTTTGTACTTGTGATAAGTTGATGATGTGTGGAATCGCTTGTCCATTGTTTGCTGCAGTGATGTTTTCTGTGATGTTAATTAATAGTAACGGTTCTAGAATTGCACTGTAAATAACTGCTTGGTGAATACCAAATAGCCATAACATATTTCCTAGAGAGTAAATAATGATTACCCCAATTAAGCTTGTACCAATATGACGAATTGGTTCTTGGATGAAGACTGTAATGATTGAGATTAAGTTTGTTCCAAACATATTGAATAATAATGCTGAAACGACACCGAATAATGAAATAACAGTCATTACTGGAAGTAATACACTGAATGATTTACCAACTGCTGGCGGAATATTATCCCCAAGGTTAATTTGCAGAGCTTTAACGTTTGATAACTTGATGAATAATTCTGTTGCAATAATCGCTACGATAACCCCTGCGAACATTGCACCTGTACCTGTGTTGTTAAATGAAAGAACCCCTGAAATATTTACAGCATCTTTTGCTCCATCAGGAACAACAGAAACTGTATTTGGCATCATAACAATTAAAGAAACTAATGATAGCATTGATGCTGCCAATGGATTTTCAAAGTCTCTGTTTTTCGCTAAGAAATAACCTACCATTACGGCAATAATAAGACCTGAGATACTTAAAGTACCGTTTGAAATTGTAATTCCCCAATATTGGAATTTCGTTAATGTATCCCCTTGGAAAATCCACTTAAATACTGTGTTGTTCAAAAGAACAATTAACCCTGCCAAAATATATAATGGCATTACTGTCGCAAATGCATCTCTGAGGGTTTTTAAATGAATTTGATTCCCCAATCTACCTGCAAACGCGGCAAATTTATCAATAAATTTAGAGTTTTTCATCTGAATATCTCCTCTCTTTATTCCTCAATTTTTATTTCAAAACCGTTATTGTCACTAACTTTACGATACCATCTTCCACTACTCTTGATGGTTCTCTTTTGCGTTTCTAAATCTACAGAAATAAATCCGTAACGATTCTTATACGCATTATTCCAAGACCAGCAATCAAAAGCAGTCCATGTATGATATCCAAAACAACGACTACCTTCTTCAATCGCTTGATGTAACCAAGTGAGATGCTCTTCGTAAAATTCAATACGATACACATCATCAATGACTCCATCTTCTCCGATGAAGCGACCTTCGTTTTCGACACCCATTCCGTTCTCACTAATGAACCATGGGATATTGCCATATTCTTCCTTCACAATCATTGCAATGTCATAAATGGCTTTCGGGAAGATTTCCCATCCACGATATGGATTCATGCGACGCTCAGGCCATTCATACTCTTTGAAGTATTGGTCTGGCATCCAAGGGGTTTTGTACTCCTCAGGATTTGGTTGTGCCTGAACACGTTTTGGATGATAGTAATTCACCCCAAGAAAATCAACCGTATTTTCGCGAATGAGCTGCAATTCCTCTTTGGTATGACTCCATAACACGCCGTCCTCCTCTAATTGTTTCACCAAGGTTTCAGGGAATGTTCCTTTCACCGCTGGATTCAAGAAGACTCTGTTAAAGAAATCATCTGTAAATTGACTTGCTGCTAAATCTTCTGGAGAATCACTTCTTGGGTAAGCAGGTGTTAAGTTTAAAATAATCCCAAACTTGCCATCCAGTTCCAACGTACGATACAGCTCTATCACTTTGGCACTTGCAAGATTTATATTATAAATTACTTGAACAGCTTCTTTCCCTTTCCCTTTTAGGTTTGGATAATGGAATGCATATAAGTATCCTGCTTCTGGAATAACCATTGGCTCATTGAAAGTTGTCCAGTAGTGAATGTGTTCACCAAAGCATTCGAATGCTGTTTTGGCGAATTTTACGAATAAGTCCACTACATGTTTACTTTCCCACCCGCCATATTTTTGAAGTAGTTCAATTGGCATATCGAAGTGATGCAAATTCAACACAAGTTCAATACCGTTTTTCTTTGCTTCTTCAATTACCGCGTTGTAAAATTCCACAGCTTTCGGATCGGCTTCACCCGTTTCAAAGTCCTTAATCAAACGACTCCATTGAATCGAAGTCCGGAATGAATTAAATCCAATCTCCTTCATCAAACGAAAATCTTCTGGATACGTATGATAAAAATCACTCGCCACATCTGGTCCGACACCATTAAAGAAAGCTTCTGGTGCAGTTCTAAACCAGTAATCCATCACATTTTCATGAGCTTTGTCAAATTGTCCTTCAGTCTGTGGTCCACTCGAAGCAGCGCCCCACCAGAACCCTTGAGGGAAACTCAATTGTTTCTTCATAATTAACCTCCTTTCTGTAAGCTCTTTCACGTATAGTATATCACAATTTATTTATTTGTCTAGACAATATAAGAAAATAGTATTCAAAATATCGTTTTTGCCTATTCATACTACATTTGCTATAATATAGCTAGTTTAGAGAAAGGATGACATTCGATGAGCGTAAAGTATTTACAGATTTATCATGCGATTCGCGAAAAGATTTTAAGTAACGAATACGCCATTAACCAACAATTACCCGATGAAATTACATTAACGAAAGAATTTAATAGCAGTCGAATGACAGTTAAAAAAGCACTAGACTTACTTGTTTCTGAAGGACTCATCTTCAGAAAACGGGGCCAAGGTACCTTTGTCCTCTCTCGTGGTACGTCAAAGCGAAAACTCATCGTTCCAGAACGAGACATTAAAGGACTGACGAAGATTTCTGAGGATTCACACTCTACCGTTGAATCAAAAATTCTTCATTTCAAATTAGAGTTTGCTTCCGAATTCCTTTCAGAAAAATTACAAGTACCCTTGCATAGTCCTGTTTATAATATTCATCGCCTTCGCATCATCGACGGTAAACCGTATGTATTAGAACAAACCTATATGAGTACAAGTGTGATTCCAGGAATTACCGAAGAAATTCTATTAAAGTCTATTTATCAATATATTGAGGGGGCATTAAGCTTACGCATTGCAAGTGCAACAAAAATTTTGCGTGCAGCACCAAGCTCTGAAGATGAGCAAAACTACTTACAATTACTTCCAACAGAACCTGTCTTTGAAGTAGAACAAGTGGCCTATTTAGATAATGGAACTCCATTTGAATACTCCATTAGCCGTCACAGATACGATTTATTTGAATTCAATTCATTTGCACTAAGACATTCATCATAGGAGGCACATTATGACAAAACCAATCTTTTTAAATGCCGTACTGCAAGAGAAAATCTGGGGTGGGACAAAATTACATTCGCTCTTTAACTTCACTCTCCCTTGCGACAAGACTGGTGAAGCGTGGATTATTAGCGCGCATCCCAATGGCATTTCAACCATCAAAAGCCCTGCAGAATATGCAGGGCTAGGGTTAGATGAACTCTATAAAACACATCCAGAACTCTTTAATGGACAACAATTGGCAAGCTTCCCTCTTCTGATTAAGTTGCTAGATGCTAGTGATGACTTATCCATTCAAGTGCATCCAGATGACGAGTATGCGCTAGAACATGAAGGCGAATATGGAAAAAATGAATGCTGGTACGTGGTTCAAGCAGAGCCAGGCGCAAAAATTGTATACGGACATACAGCGATGACTCCTGAAGAATTTGCAGAGAAAATCGACAATGAAGCTTGGAGCGACCTCTTTACCGAAGTTCCTGTTAAGGCAGGGGACTTCTTCGATGTTCCAAGTGGGACGATTCACGCAATTGGTGGTGGTATTGTGATTCTTGAAACGCAGCAAAATTCAGATACGACTTACCGTGTCTATGACTACAACCGCAGAGACGATGCTGGAAATCCTCGTCCACTGCATATCCAACAAACAAAAGACGTAACGACGATTCCGCACAGTGTCCCAACGACGAACAGGCAAGTAGTGGCAACAGAGACTGGAACAAGAACGACTTTTGTGGAAAATAAGTTCTTTACAGTTTGGAAATACGATATCGATGGTGACTACAGCGATGCACTCTCTTCTACTTATCACCTTATAACGGTATTAGACGGAAAAGGAACACTCACAGTCGATGGAACAACCTATCCAATCAAAAAAGCAGATTCCTTTATTCTCCCATCAGGAACACCTGCACTTTCGATTAACGGATCTGTTCAACTGATTGTATCTCAATCTAATCAATAAGAGTAAACGCAAAAAGGTCAGCAGGTATTTCCTGCTGACCTTTATTTTTATGCATTCAATTGTTTTGTAATGTCTACGATTTCGTCGATTAAGCCACCGATTGTTGCAATCGTATCTTTAAGCGGAGCATCTGTTGAGACATCCACGCCTGCTGCTTTCGCAAGCTCTTCTGCGCTCTTTGTTCCGCCCATCTTCAAGACTTCCACCCAAGTGTTTGCGACACTTGAATCTTTTTGAATCATCTTCGCCACTTGTGTACCGATGGTTAAACCAGCTGAGTAAGTGTACGAATAAAGTCCCATGTAATAGTGCGGTTGACGCATCCATGTTAACTCTGCCCCTTCTGTAAGAACCACTTCTGGTCCCCAGAATTTAGCCAATGTTTCTCTGAATAAATCATTCAACGTATCGGCATCCAAGCTCTTACCTGCATCCACTAAGCGATATACTTCGCGTTGGAAGTACGCTTCTAATAAGTGAGTGACAAAGTTGTGGTAATACGTTTTAGCTACCATTTGAGAAATAATCCAACGTTTCATACGTAGATCATCGCCTGCTTTGTTCTTCAAGTAGAACTCAACGAGTAATTCGTTTGTCGTTGATGGAGCTTCTACAAAGTACATACTTGGACGACCATCTAGAATATTTTGGTTTTTGTACGCTAATTGGAAGTGCCCTGCGTGTCCTAATTCATGCGCTAATGTCATACAGTCATTCATATCTTCTGTAAAGAACATTAAGATAAATGAGTTGGCCCCGTAAGGAGATGAACAGAACGCCCCCGTACGTTTACCGATTGTTTCAGCGTAGTCAATCCAACGATTGTCGAAGGCTTCCTTCATAATCTTTAAGTAATCTTCCCCTAGTGGTTCTAATCCTTCTAAGATATATTGTTTTGCTTCGTCATACGTTACTTTGGCTGCGTAAGTTGGATCGACTTCAAGTTTCAAGTCTTCATAACGTACTTCATCTAATTGATAGATTTCTTTCAATAGGCGTGCGAATTTACGCATATGTGGCGCTAATTCTTCCATGATGACATCGATTTGGCGGTCATATAATTCACGAGACACTTTTTGACGGTCTAGTAAGTAGTCAAACACTGAATCGAAACCACGCAATGTTGCCATTGTTTTTTCTTTTTGAATTTGTGTGTTATACGCTGAAGCAGTGCTGTGTTGGTATTTGCGTAATGTGTCGCTAAATACTTTGAAAGCTTCACGACGAATCGCTGTATTTGGTTCAGATTGCATACGGCCTTCAAAGCTGTTGTATGTCATCGGAATCACTTGTCCGTCCGATTCCACGGCTGGGAAATGCATATCTTTGAATTTAATATCGTTATACGCTTGGTAGCCAGCATCTAATGTATTTCCTAGAGCGGCTAGGGTTGCTTCTACGTCTTTTGATAATAAATGTTTCTTATCTTCTAAGAGACGTTCGATATATAAGGCGTCTTCTTTATTCGCTCTCGCTTCTTCTAACACCGCATCATCCAATTGGCTTAATTCAGATTCAAAGAAACTTAATTTGGCATCTAATCCTGCTAACACTGTACGTGTTTGAGCAGAACGTGTTTGCGCTTCTTTATCTTTCGTATTGGCACTGACTGCTAAATTACAATAAGCAGAAATTTTTCCGCGAAGTTCTAATAATTCACGGTATGTTGCTAACCCAGCATTCACTTGGCTAGCTGTTGTAATTTTCCCTTCGTATTCCTTTTGAAAAGCATCTACTTTTCCTTTTAGATTTTCTAACGCTTCATTAAACACTTCTTCTGTTTTAAACAAATGCGTTAAGTCCCATGTTTGATTTACATCTACTTGACTTCTTTCAATCATATTCTCACTCCACTTTCTAAAGTCGTACTCCTATTGTACCACAGTTTTCATCTGATTTTCAGAAAATTTTAATTTAAAACAAAAAAAGCGTTACAGTCTCTCGACTGTAACACTGATACATGTCTATTATTGTAACGCTCCGATTGCACGAGCGATTTCTTCATTTGAGCTTCCTGGTTTAATTTCGAAAGTACCAGTCCAGATTTTATCAGCAATGTTATTTGCTGTTAAGTAATCTACGAACTCTTGAGCACTCTTGATTAAGCCTGCTTTTTCTAATTTATCAGCAACATCATTTGATGATTCGCCTGCTTCAACTGTAATAGATACAGGAGTTGATGACGCTGTTGTTGCTGCTTCAGTTGTTGAACCTTGTGTAGTAGATGTTGCACTTGTTGAAGATGCATTGCTACCAGATTCTTTTTCAGCTAATAAAGACTCGTAAGCGGCTTTATAGCTTGCTTCATTTGCTCCTTCAGAAACGATTGGCAAATTCACTGCATCTAATTGGCTCTTTAATGATTGTGGTACAAAAGGCCAAATCACAGTAACCAATGCTAAAATTAACGCTGCTAATAAGAAGCCCATTCCTAAAGAACGAAATTTCGTTTTACTCATGTTCTTCCTCCTTAATTTGCATCTGCTTCAAAATAATTATCGATTACCAATTGTACTGTTGAAACAGGTACATTTAATTGTTCAGAGATTGTTTCTACTGAGTTGCCGTGGCTGAATAATGTAATGATTTGTTGTTTTGTTACATTGTGCAGGCGACCAGATTCTTCTGCAGTTGCTTCTTCCACTGCTTCTGTTTCTTCTGCTACTGGTTCTGGTTTTTCAGCTACACGAACTTCTGCTGTTTTTGCAGCGCGAACTTCTTCGTAAGTTGGTTCAACTGATGGTCCTTTGTAAACAGTTGTTCCTTCTAATTCTTGAATTTTTTTCTTTAATGAATATACTTCACGGTTTAATTCTAATAAACCTTCAGCTAATTCATCAATTTCTTCTTCATTATGGTTATCCTTTAAGAATAGTGAAATGAATAAGAAAAATACTGCTAATGCTAATAACGCGAGAACTACGACCCATACGTGCATTTTTTCACCTCATTAAAATAATATTTTTTCCTTTCATCCTATTTTAAATAATGTTCGCCAAAATATCAAGGTTCACGGCGAAGTTTATCATTTTGTTACCGAATTGAAACATTACATAAACTAGTTAGGGTATAGTTCAAGATTATATTTTATCAACGTTAATTATGGAAGTATTTGTTGTAAAAATGCTTCTTCAGATAAAATTTCAATACTATGTCCTTCACGTATATATTTTAATGCCTTTCTATGCTTGCCTGTTAAATTATCCTCACGTAAATTATGACATCCGCTATAATCTCCAAGAATTAATATATCTGTTTTTTTGGTAATGCTCTTTTGAGGTTCACCACCACAATTTCTAATATATTCTTCCACTATTTCTTGTGTCCCAATTTCGAAATTTCCAGTAATACATACCTTCATATTTTTGAAATATTCACACAATGGTAAATTTAGAACAGGTGAAATTTTTAACTGCTTTTCCTTAACTAATTCTTTTAAAGTTAGATTACTAGCAGAAACTATTCCTTCTAGCTTTTGAAGTAGTTTAAAAGTGACTTCTGAATCAGCTAACGCTCTATGCCGAACATCACTAGTAATATCAAAGTAGCTCATTAGCGTATCTAATTTATAATTCTTAATATCATCTATTATATCCTGCGATAAATAAAGTGTATCTACTAAATCATTATTTAGGAATTCCCCTAGATTTGAGTGAATGCTATCGTATAAAAAATTAGAATCAAAAGAAACAATGTTATGTCCTACTAAAATATCGTCCTCAATAAAATTAACAAAATCTATCATCACATCTTTTTCTGATTTTGCATGATGTAAATCTTCATTAGTGATACCTGTAAATTCTGAAATAAAGTTAGAAATATAAATAAT